>CAXMPS010000263.1:0-3496 GCA_964194995.1 uncultured Gammaproteobacteria bacterium
GCCTCGATCTGCAGGTCCATATCCCCGGCCGCATCCAACGTCGCCCCCGACACGTTGATGCCTCCCGGTTCTGCGAGCGACTGGAGACGGGCGGCAACGTTGATCGCGTCGCCGTACCACTGCCCGTCGGCAACGGATACCTCGCCAGAGTTGAGCCCGAGTCGGAACCGCATCCGACGCGCTGGGGGGAGGTTCTCGTTCTCGCCGGCAATTCTGCGCTGAACCTCGATGGCAGCCAAGATGGCGTCCGTTTCGCCGGGGACCACGGCGAGGAATTCGTCGCCGACGAACTGGACGAGCTTGCCGTCTCGGGAGTCCAGCTCCTCCTCGATGATACGCCGGAACGCCTGGATCGTGTTGTGAGTCTCGATCTCGTTGTCCGCGATCAACTTGCTGTACCCGGCGACATCGCCATGGAGCGCGGTCAAGTGTCTGGTTTCCGCTGCCATGTCGCCAGTATTGACGATCCGGCGCGTGCTTGCCAGACAGATCGACGGGTCGGCGACCGTCCACACACCGCCGCCTCCCCAAAGCGTGATATCGGACTTGCACCGATATCGAATGCGCCACCTACAAGATCGATCCCTGCACGACCCTGAAGGACATGCCAAGTAGCTAGCGCATATCGGCGATCTCCACCTCTGTAAACCCCACGGCCATCGCACACCTCCTAGCGAGAATCCCCGACTCTCGCCGGGGTGTTGCATTAACGCCTTGTGGCGGCACCGGTTATGCGCTAGCTGTAAGCGAACCGTTAGAGGCATCTGCGATTGTCGGAGGATCGTCTCGGTGCGTTTCGCCTCCAGAATCCCCTCGAGGTATACGACACATCGGCATTTGAGCTAGCAGAAGTTTTCGACGAGGTGAAGAGCCCGATTACTCCCGCTATTTCGATCTCGGGAGGACTGCTGGCGGCACACAGCAACAACGATTTGCTCGGCTACGTGTACGACCTCGACACCGGTGCACAGCTCGACGTCCTCGGAGAACTAGAGGCCTGGCCCGAGGTTCCCTATGGGCTCTCCTTCTCCCCCAACGGATCGCTATTGGCAGCAGCCACACCGGGTCGGGTGTTGGTTTGGGACGTCGGCACCGGCGAGCAGATATATCGGTTTACCGGCGGATCCGGAGCGTCCAACGCCGTCTTCAGCCCCGACGGGACCCAGCTCTACTCCGGTCACTCGGACGGCGTGGTGAGGGTATGGAATCTGAAGGCCGGCGGGTCGGTCGTCCAACAGCGCGCCACATTCCCGAGCGGCTCGTTCATCAACGGGAACCAGTTCTCGATAGGCACCGATATTGGATCGATGATGCGAATCGTGTTCGAGCCGGAGTTCACCATCTTCATTGAGTTCTTCTCCTCGGAGACCGGCGAGTTAGTGGCACCTGCTCTGCGAACGGAAGGTCAAGCCGTCACCCTTCCTGACGATCGTGTGGTTCTTCAGCCGGAAGGGGAGGACCGTTATTACATCCACGACCCGTACACCGGCAACAGTGATGCGGTCGACCAACCCTGCGCGGAGAATCAGGGCTGCGGACTCTTGATGCTGTCTGCTACACGAGGTGAGTTCGCAGATGCCTGCCCGCTCGGGGACGGCGCTCAGGAATGGCGCTTTTTCGATTCCAGCACTGGTTCGCTCACCAATACCCGCGTCTACACCGGAGCAGGGCTGTCACCGTGGGGCTTCGGCGAGAATTGGGTCCTTCATTCGGAAGGATTCAATGCGTTCGTCTTCTTCGATCGCGAGAGCGAAGAAGAACTGCTGAGAGTGCCTCTGGAGGCACGCAGCTATTCGATCTCCAACGATGGTCGAACGGTCCTGCTCTCTCCTGGACAAGACACTCTCACCCTGGTGGATACATCGACCTGGGAGACCACGGTGCTGGATCTCGGATTGGGCCGCACACGCGGGACCTCCTTCAGCCCAACCGACTCGATGCTCGCAGTCGCCAACGAGGACGACGTGCTGATCATCGACATCGCACGTCGCGAGATCGTCCAGGAAGTGCCATTCGGACTGGTGTCAGACATCCATTGGATCAGCGACACCGAGATCCTCATCGGGAACCGAGACAGCACCTTGTGGGGAACGCTCTCCCTCGACACGGGCGTCCTGGTCGACCTCACCCGAGCGGCCGTCGCAGATCGCCCGCTCAGCCCCCAAGAGTGCACCACCTACCGGATCGATCCCTGCCCAACCCTCGAAGACCTCCAATCAGGTAGCGCATAACGGCCGCACATATGCGCTAGCTGGGATCGGAAGGCGGGCCAGGCTCATTGAATCCGCGTAGGCTCCCCACATGGAAGTGGTGACCATCATCCTGCGCACCGACGACGTGGAGAGATCAACAGCATTCTGGTCTCATGCGGTTGGCTTGGACATCACTCGACAGTTGCCCGGTTTCACGTTTCTCGACGGAGGGTCGGTCACGATCATCATCAGCGCGATCGATCAGCCGATCGCTGATGAGTCACTCACCGAGATTGTCCTTTCCTCTGAGGACGTGCGTCAGACCTACGCCGAGATGGCGGAAAGGGGAGTGCCGTTCGAGGACGAGCTTGGTCCGCCGATCATGTCAAGCGAGGGACGCGATCTGATCGCAGCGTATTTCCAGGACCCCGACGGCCACTACGGCAGACTCACAGGTTGGGTGGTCTCCGAATAGGCGACAGACCGCCCCTATCGGCACATATGCGCTAGCCGGCTAGCCGGCCGAGCTGTTCCCATCGTTCACTAACCAGAAGCTGCACGGTCATCGTGGGTACGCTATGGGGACTCAAGACGCCCTTCGAGGAACCAGGTCTTCATTCGCCCTTTGCCCTTGATGTCGATCTCCCCGCGGGGGATGCATTCGTACTCGTCTTGGATGAGGTCTCGTGTCGCTTCGGTGATCTGGATACGTCCCGGAATACCGTGAGATTCCATCCTGCTTGCGGTGTTGACTGCGTCTCCCCACACGTCGTACTGGAACTTCTTGGTGCCGATGACACCGGCCACGGCGGGACCTGAGCTGATGCCGATCCGGAAGTCGATCCGGTGGCCGTTGAACGGCGGTGAAGCCCTGCCGTAGTCGCGAATCTCAACGGCCAAGGCGGCCATCACCGCGGCGTGGTTGTACATCGGCGTCGGAGCTCCTGCAACGGCCATGTAGCTATCACCGATCGTGCGGATCTTCTCCACTCCCAGCCGGTCAACCAGTTCGTCGAAATGCGAGAAGAACCCGCTGAGCATGTCGACGGCCTCTTCGGGGCTCATCGCCTGTGAGATCGGGGTGAAACCAACGATGTCGGCAAAGAGAATGCTGATCATCTCGAATCGCTCGGCGATCGTTGCGGAGTCCTCCTTCAGCTGATCTGCGATGGTCTTCGGGAGCACATTCAGCAGCAGTGTCTCGGAGCGGTCGCGTTCGGCGGCCAGATCTCGTTCGGCGAGGAAGACGCGACGACGAGTCGTATCAGCGGCGCGGAAGGCGATATACGCGAACGCTGCGCCCG
>CAXMPS010000264.1:0-1400 GCA_964194995.1 uncultured Gammaproteobacteria bacterium
GATCACATTCCAGACAACGCTCCATAAGGCCGAAACAAGGCCCATCGCCCAGAACACCCAGAACGAAGAGGTCAGACCGCTGACCAGCAACGACCCCGCTATCAAGAGAATGGCTAGAAACAGCGACGGCCCCTGACCGAGCCGGTCGGTGATGCGGTGCGCTGTCAGGGAGCCGATCACGCCGCCGGCCGCCACGCCGGTGGCCAGCAGACCGAAGCCCTTCGCGTCCAGTTCGAGCACCTCCTGAGCGAACAGAACGAATGTGGCCATAGCCATCATGTAGGTCCCGTTGAGGATGCCCAGGGCAATGGCCATCGGCCTGAAGAGCTGATGACTCCAGAGCCAGGCCACCCCTGTTTTCAACTCCTCCCAGAAAGAGGGTCTTGGCCCGGCAACATTCGAGTTGCGCTGTGGCTTGAACTCTCCGGCGATGAAGAAGACCAGGGCGGCTGCAACTGCAAAAGACCCGGCGTCGATAAAGAATGGCAGCGAGAAGGCCACGGCTATCAACAAACCGGCGATTGGAGGGCCGATGAACGAGTTCATGACCATCTCGGCACCCCACATGCGGCCGTTGGCGACCTCGAGGTGTTCCTTGTCGACGATTGAGGGGAGCAAGGTCTGGGCCGAGTTGTCTCTCAACACTTCCGCTGAACCCAAAAGTAGAGCAGCGACGTAGATGATCGCGAGCAGAAAACCGGCGTTGGCCGGGACCGGCGAGAGTCCGGTGGCCACGTCGTCGGGTGATGCCAGGTTTGGTTCCGCAACCAGCACGACCAACGCCACGCCGAGAGTGACCACGAAACGCCCTACATCCATCCATGCCGTCAGCTTGCGTCGGTCGACCCGGTCAGTGATGACCCCGGCTGGCAGGGAGAAGAGCAGCCACGGCAGCCTGGTCACAAATGCTACGGCTGCGATGTGCAGTGGATTTCGGGTTACGGCAGAGGCGAGCCATGGATACGCAATTATCGAGATCCCGTCTCCGAGGTTGGAGATGACCGAGGCAGTCCACAGCCTCCAGTAGTTGGAACCGAGTCGGATCTTCATGGCGTCTTTGTGTCGGAAAGGTGGGGGCGACTGGTGGGGTAAAAGCCGAGCACGAGGCCGTAGGTGGTCTCACCGCCCCGCTCCTCGCCGATGAATTCGTCGATCAAGTCAACGAGTCGTTGCACCCATTCGACTGCCCTTGATTCGGGAATTCGGGCATAGCGGAGTGTGCTTAGGGGTCCGGAATCTGTGTAGTCGGGGATCCCCCCAGCGGCGTCTGAGTATTCGGCGGCAGCGGTGGCCAAGAAGAATTCGGGTGCGAGATCGACATCCTCACCGGTCAGCGAGTGGAGAAGAAATGTGCGTGCGGTCCTGCCGTAGTACTTCGCTTCGATGGCGCGGACCTTCTC
>CAXMPS010000265.1:0-1084 GCA_964194995.1 uncultured Gammaproteobacteria bacterium
TTCGTTTTCTTGCCTGTCATAAACGCCTACGAGACGATCACCCCCGAGTTTGCCCGGACGGGCGTATCGAACTTCTTCACCAATATCGGCGAGATCATCACCTTCGCCAACGAGGTCTTGCAGTTCAAGATCAAGGCCGCCGGCATGACGGTTTTTCGCTTTGTCGCCAACTCGACGGTGGGACTATTGGGCCTCTTCGATGTCACGAGCTACGAAGGCATCCCCAGAACCAAAGAGGATTTCGGCCAGACCCTCGGAGTTTGGGGGGCGGGAGAAGGACCTTATCTGATGCTTCCGATTCTCGGTCCTTCAAACGTCCGTGACGCGACCGGATGGGCCACCGACACCGTTGCCTTCGTGCTTGCCGATCCCTTGACCCTGTCGTCTATACAGACCGAGTATCCTCCCATCTTGGTTCTGAACATTATCAATCAGCGTTATACCCAGCCGTTCCGATACTACGAGACGGGCTCGCCATTCGAGTACGAATTGCTTCGCTTCCTCTATACCGAAAAGCGGCGGGCCGATATCGAGAAATAAAGGGAACCGTTCAGCCGACCCTGTGTATCTGACGGTTCAATAGCAGCGAGTTCTGGTCCCGGTCTGAATGCGGCCATCCGAGAGACGTCTCCAAACCGCGTCCTGATAACAGGTTGGTACATAACCAGGCGCCGGCTGGTAGCGGGCGGAGGCAGCGGTCGAGTCGCCCGGGCCGACGTGGCCGTTGGTTTGGACCAAAGGCGCTCCAGGATCAATGGGGTCGACACGCGGGGTCGCCTCATCGGGATCTGGGTCAGGGTCCGGATTGAGAGCTGCGCCCCGGGTTGGCATAGTTTCGATGAGCGTCAGCTCGCTCGCCGCCAATTCGAAAGTCGCCGGAGTCTGGCGCCTGACCGTACCTCTGATGCGGGCCCGTACTTGGCCCAACAATCCGGCTGCTTCGATGGCCGATTCGAGCCTAGCCCGGTTGGCGGGGCTGAGCCCGTCTACATCGATCGCGATGCTGTTTTGGCCGGTCTCGGCTTTCAGCCTGTAGTCCCACAATAGGTGAACCACCGCACCTGTCACCACCACTTGACGGCCA
>CAXMPS010000266.1:0-1590 GCA_964194995.1 uncultured Gammaproteobacteria bacterium
TCGAAGGGTCTTCGTCCTCCCATGCGCTGTCGGTAGCACGGGGTTGCACGAGTCCCTCGACCTCATCGAAGGCAAAGGGATCCACGATCCGCTGGGCGGTGTCGAGGACGCGAACCAGGTCATTCAGCTCGAGGTCGTAGACGTCGTCACCGTTGGCGTAGATCTGCACGACCGTCGCTGAGCCATCCCAGAACACCATGCCGACGAACTCGTCCTCGCGCCACAACTCGACCACCGTCTGATCGAAGCCATCTCGTTCGGTTTCGACGAATCGCAACGGGTACATGCAGGCTCCGGTCTGGCGAAGCCGAAGACTATCCCGAGACCTGTACTCCACGCCAGAAGGCCATGTATCCGCCGATCTCAGCGGCAGCGGCGGACGGATCCGGGTAGTACCAGGCGGCGCCACCATTGACATCACCGTCGACGATGAGGTCGTAATACGAGGCGAGTCCCTTCCAGGGACAAACGGTGTGGGCAGTGTTGTCGATGAGGTACTCCATGCTCACCGAGTCTGGCGGGAAATAGTGATTGCCCTCGACGATGATCGTGTCATCGCTCTCGGCGATGACCGCTCCATTCCACGTTGCCTTGGCCATTGTTCCGTTCAACCGTTCCGAACGCCACTCATTCCATTCGATGAGCGCCAGCGAAGAGCCAGGAACATAGCCCACGGCATATCGCGACAGGCCCAAGACCATCGAGGCCCGGCTGCTGTATCCGGGCCATATTCATGTATCACTCCGTGCCCAACGATGCGTCTTATCACAACACCCATGGGATCAGGCGGTAGGAGACCGTAGACCGATACTCGCGATACTCCGGGTACCGCTCGATCAGCAAATCCTCTTCGTGGCCGGATTTGGCCATGAAGAACGGCACGAAGACGACGCCGGCGACCAGCGCGGTCGGATTGAGGGTCGCAAGCGCCAAGCCAACGGTGCCGAGAATCACCGCCAGATAGATCGGGTGGCGAACCAACCGGTACGGGCCCCGCAAAACCAGCTCAGCATCGCTCAAGGGGGCCGGATAGATCGAAAGCGAGCGTCGCAACACGATCAGCGACCAGATACCAATCACCAGGGCAACCGCCGCAAGCGCAAACCCTGTGCTTCTTGCGAACCCGAGCCCGATTCCTTCGGTCACAGGCTCGGTGCCGACCAGTGCCAGCGCATAGATGCCGATCAGACCGATCTGGCCGACCACCCACCAGCCGCCTCGTTCTGCAAAGCTCATGAAACGCAGCGATCCATGCCCCGCATCGGTGCGCAGGAGCTCTGGGTTGCGGGCCGGCCGCTCGAATCTGGCAAGGTTGGGATCAATCCAAGGAAGGTTGGGATCAATCCAAGGAAGTTGTGTGCTTCGCTCGCGGTATCAGGGAGCGTAACCATCGGTGACAGTGGGGCTGAGCGGGATCAGCGCTCAGCCGCTTCCTGTCGCGCGAGTGACAACCGGTGCATTGGTGACCGCAGGCGTCCGAAGGTCGAGCCTGGCGGGCTCCCGCTCGGAGTCCACGCGGCCCGGCAACTCAATCCAGAAACAACCGCCGCCGAGAACCTCTGAAGGCCGATAGCCGACCGAGCCTCCATG
>CAXMPS010000267.1:0-7579 GCA_964194995.1 uncultured Gammaproteobacteria bacterium
AGTGTGGAAGAGCTTGCCGACAACCTGGATGCCGTTCGTGATCTGTCGGATTACGTGATCCCCGGCAACCTGACCGAGGAGATCATGCTCATCGGCCAGATGATGTCGAACTGAATCGATGCCTATCGACATCGAGAAGGCACTCGGCGCCACCCTGGAGGGACCGGTCTTTTCCTGGACCGACGACGACGTGATCCTCTATCACCTTGGCATCGGAGCCGGATCGGATCCGGTCGACCCGGACGAGCTTCGATATGTGTACGAGGGCGACCTTCAGGTATTGCCCACCTACGCGACGATCCCGCCATTCGAGGTAATGATGAGTTTCGCTTTAGTTGACGGGCTGGACATCAGCCTGGCCCAGGTGCTACACGGCGAGCAGGAGACGATCCTCCATGATCGAATCCCAACAAGTGGCGCGGTGACCAACGAGGGAACCGTCACCAACATATTCGATAAGGGCAAAGGCGCATTGGTCGTGATGGAGATCGTCTCCCGTCTCGAGAGCACAGGGGAGCCGTTGTTCACCAACCGGTCGTCGATCTTCATCAAGGGCGAAGGGGGATTCGGCGGCGATAGCGGTCCCTCGACCTCCGTCGAGATCCCCGATCGGGAGCCGGACCACGTCGTCCAGTCAGCAACGCTGCCCCAGCAGGCGCTGCTCTACCGTATCTCCTCGGGGGACAAGAACCCGCTCCATGCCGACCCAGGGTTTGCCGGGTTCGCCGGATATGAGCGTCCCATCTTGCACGGGCTTTGTACCTTTGGGATTGTCGCCAAAGCCGTCGCAGACAGTGTCTTGAAACGTCAACCCGGCGATATTGCCTCCTATCGGGGCCGGTTCTCCGGTCATGTGTTTCCGGGGGAGACGATCGTGTCGCGAATCTGGGACGAGGGCGATCGCGTTCTTGTGGTGGCCGAGACCCAGGAGCGGGGTTTGCCGGTCATCTCGAATGCGGTAGTTACGCGGATGTAGCAAGCCTCCCAACGAGGGGAGTGAGTGGTTTCCTCCCTTTCGCGTGGAGCGAGTTTGGGGGGAGATGCGCCGGAGGGGCGGAGGGGGTCTTAGGCGACGATCTCGGCTTTAGGCGACGATCTCGACCGGTGTCCCGATCGGAATCCTCTCATGCAGTTGGGTGATGACGTCGTTAGGCAGTCTGATACAACCGAGCGAAGCCGCTTGGCCCACTGAGCTGGGGCGGTTCGTCCCGTGAATGCCGATGATGCCGTCGCCGCCGTTGTACTCGGTGATCGTGTCCGATCTTGCGGAAAGGCCGAGGGCGTGGGGGCCCCACGGGCTGTTCGGATTTGCCAGCGTGACAGTGTCCGTGACGAAGAAGCTGCCGGTTGGCGTCGGGTTGCGGTTGGTGCCAATCGCAATGGGTGTCTCCAGAACGACCTCCTCGTTTTCGAAGTAAGTGAGATTTCTTTCTGAGAGGCTGATCTCGACCCGTCCTTCGACGACGAACAACGACATCTCGCTGGTATCAATCCATCCCGTCGCATCGTTGGGGCGAACAGGGAGGAGGACCTCTGCCCAGCCGTCGATGGGCCCATCTACGATGCTGAGCACGGTCACAGTCCCCAAGATCGTCTCTGCGGGGAGCACATGAATGGGGGTTAGGTCGCCTGGTCTCTCGTACACCTCTACCTCATCCGAGGCCATTGCGACGAGGGTGGTTCCCTCAGGAACGGTCGTTGCGCTGAGCCCCTGAAAGATCGGGCGGTCGTCCGGGACGGATTCGACTTTGACTACGGCTTCGATTTCGACCGGATCGCTGGTGGAGGTCGAGCTCTGGGCAGGCAGCGACGTCGTTGTGGTCGTGCCGGGGCTCGCGATCGGTTCACCGCCACAGGCGGCGATTAGGAAGACGAGAAGGACGCCGACTCGGGCTGGCCGTATCACCATCCAACAATATCGGCCTCGTATCGCATAACTGTCGTATTGTTTAGCCTCCTCCGATGCATCGAGTATTCGTCTGCAACGAGATCCCAGAACGGATCGTTGAGCCACTGGCTGATATTGCTGAACTCTCGATCTGGCCGGGCCCAGGGCCAATCCCTCGTGACAGGCTTGTCCGCGAGGTCCCCGGCTGTGATGGGATTCTCACGTTGCTCACGACCCCGGTCGATTCCGAAATATTGGCGGCGTCACCCGAGCTTCGAGTTGTATCTCAGATGGCCGTTGGGGTCGACAACATCGATCTTGTCGCGTGTGCGGCACGGGGCATTCAGGTAGGGCACACTCCGGGTGTTCTCACCAACGCGGTCGCTGACACGGCCTTTGCCTTGTTGGCGTCCGTAGTCCGGCGCCTGCCTGAGGGTGCAGCCGTCGTCAGGGAGGGCAGATGGGGGCCATGGGACCCCTGGGCGATGCTCGGCCGTGAGCTGTACCAGATGACCATCGGGATCGTGGGCATGGGGCGAATCGGCAAGGCTGTGGCCAAGCGGGCGGCCGGGTTCGAGATGAGCGTGCTTTATGCAGCGCCTTCCGAGAAGGACGTTGCGGGGTCGGAGAGGGTCGACCTGGACGAACTGCTGGCTCGGTCAGATGCTGTGGTGCTCGCCGTTCCTCTTGTCGACGAGACCTATCACCTGATCGATGCCGGAGCCCTCAGCCTGATGCGTCCCGAGGCGTACCTCATCAACGTCGCCAGAGGAGGGCTGATCGACACCGATGCTCTTGTGTCTGCCCTCGACTCTGGTGGGATCGCCGGAGCGGCTCTCGATGTGACCGAGCCGGAGCCTCTCCCGTCTGATCATCCTCTCCTTGGTCTTTCCAACTGTCTTGTCGTGCCCCACGTTGGGAGTGCGTCCATTCAGGCGCGAGCGAACATGGCTGCCCTTGCAGTCGAGAATCTCGTCGCCGGCTTGCTCGGTAAGCCAATGCCGGCCGCCTATCCGCTTCCCGAGTAGTCGGGCGTCCTATTACGCTGCCGCCTCCAAGTCAGAGGGTGAGAGGAGACAGATGTTCACGTTGCCCGCAGCCGCGACAGTTGAGAGAAATCCGAGTCAATCTCGACTGCGCGAAATGGCGCTCGACGTGATGCCCCGTGTCACCGAGACCCAGTTCAACAACCTGAACTACCAGGCAGAGGTAACGGCCCGTCTCAAGAACTCCACGTTCTTCGTTGCCGATTATGAGATCCATCAGAACCGGATCTCGCGCGAGGAGGCCGATCGTTGGTTCAGGCTTCAGGACGAGCACATCGCCCGGCAGGACATGATCCTCATCGAGGGCTACATCGGCCCGGACGTCGATTTCCATACCGGTTGCCAGCTTTTCATAGAGGCTTCGCAGCCAAATATCGGTGCCATGCAGCAGCAGCTGTATTTCCCCCCCGGTGACGCCTTCACCTCTGAATTCACTGTCATCTACACGCCGACGCTTCCGGCCCCAGGCAAGCCCGACGATCGGCTGATCATCGTCGATCATGACAAATGGGTGACTCGAGTGTTTGGCTCCGACTACTTCGGTGAGTCGAAGATGGGTGGTCTGCGGATGTGGAACAAAGTCGTTTACGATCGTGGGGGCTTGGCACTTCATGCCGGGCTCAAGACCTATCCAGCCGAGTCGACCCGTAGCGGGGCTGAGGAGTCCATGCTCATTATCGGGTTGTCCGGCACCGGCAAGACCACCACCACATTTCGCCAGCAAGCCGGTTCGCTGCCGGTTCAGGACGACTTTGTCGCTCTTATGCCCGGTGGTGGGATCTTCACCACCGAGGCGGGCTGTTTCGCCAAGACGTTTGGACTCGATCCTGATGACGAGCCCACGATTTATGGCGGGACGGCCCGTTCTGACGCTTGGCTCGAGAATGTCGCGGTCGATAGCGACGGCCGTGTGGACTTCTTCGACATCGATTACACGGCAAATGGGAGGTCCACCTTTCCCCTCGCCAACATTCGTCATCGAGACCCAAGTGACGTGCCACCCGCTCGATACTTGCTGATCCTGAACCGCTCGGATCACATGATCCCGGGAGTCGCCAGGCTGAAGGCTGCCCAGATCCCGGCCTATTTCATGCTCGGCGAGACCAAAGGAACGTCTGCCGGCGGAGTTGCCGAGGCCGGCAGGAGCCTCCGGGTGCCGGGAACCAACCCCTTTTTCTTCAACGATGACGCCTGGCAGGGAAACCGGCTTCTGGAGCTTCTGGCAGCTACTGCTGATCTGGAAGCCTTCGTCCTCAACACTGGCCGCGTTGGCGGTGAAGGCGAAGGGTCGAAGAAGGTTCGGATTCGCGATACCTCTGCGATGGTTCAGGGAATCGTTGAGGGGACCATCGATTGGGTGAATGACCCCGATTTTGGTTACGACATCGCGGCATCGGTGCCGGGAATCGACGATATCGAACTGCTCCAACCCCTTCGACTTTACGAACGACAGGATCGGGGCGAACGGTACCGGGATCGTGTCGAACGCCTCAAGGAGGAGCGGGACAGCTACCTGGCTGGTTTCACTGCACTGGATCCCGCCGTTGGAGCCGGCCTCTACGGCTGAAATCCGACCGGAAGCACGACTATGAGACATCCTGAGGCGACGCGAATATCGGCCACCGGCGACGTCATCACATTGCTCACCCCTCGGGTGTCACCATAGAGAAGAGTCTCGTCGGTGAGATTCCACTTGAGGCCCTTAGTCGTTATCCCTGATGCGGCCTCGGCAGCGGGAATCAGGCTCAGGATTGATCCGATGTCGCCGTGAAGGATCCGTCTTCTCCAGACAACATGGGCCCGGCTCCGGCTTGATAGCCAATCGAGCTCGTCGATCCGCTCCCAACGGCGAGAACAGAGGAGGTGCGCCGTGGCTAACTCGTGGTCGTGTCGACCGCCGGCGCCACTGACCACGACCAGTCTTGACGGGTCCTCTCTGATTGCCAGTTCGAGCGCCAGTTCGAGATCGGTCTGGTCCTTGTCGGCGGGATGCCTCTCCACGATCACATGGTTGGCGATCGAGGTCGTCGCTATTGAATCGAGGTCACCGACCAGGACATCCACGCCGAATCCGAGTTCGACAGCCGAGTCGTACCCGCCATCGACGGCGATGATCAGATCAGCCGCAGGCAGGTCGTCGACGATCTCGGGTCCTGGTGGGTCACCCCCGGTGAACACAAGGATCGTTTCGTTGGCCAAATGACAAAATCGTCTTACGCGCGCTGCCGCGGGTAAGAAGTGACCCTCAAGTAGAGCTTTAAGGTGGGTTTTGCCTGGTGGTGGATGAAGATGGGGGCCCCCGGCGAAATGGCTGGGATCCTCATGAGATTTCAACTTCTAACAGGTCACGAGCTGAAATGAGGCTTTCGGTGACTTCTTCAGGACTGTCGGCGCGGGCGAAAACGAAGCCGAGGTAGCGATCTCCGACGGGAGGCGGATCGAGCCGGCGACCTGGTGTGACGGTGACATCTATTCCGGTGACACCCGGGATCTCGCGAAGCGCATCGATATTGCTCACTCGGTGGAATAGGCCGCTGCGTGGGATCGGGATCATCAAGACTCCGGTTGCTGTCGACTCTCGCTTGAGTTCGGGCTTGTCGAGGCCGAGGGTGTTTCTCAGGATCAGGGTCTCGAGGCTGGTCCCCATGAGCCCAAAGTTCAAACTCTGCGAGCAGAGGCCTCCGATTGACCGGGCGGCTACCTCGATGATGCTGACTCGGTCTTTGTTGACTTTCATCTCTACGTGCACCGGCCCGTGCTCTATGCCGATGGCCCGGAGGGCACTCGAGGCGACCCTCTCAGCTTCGTCTTGGCGAGCCGGGCTCAGCCGCGATGGGGTTACCAGAATGGTCTCTTGGAACACCGGTCCCTCGCTGGCCTCGGGCTTGTCGAAGATGGCCAGCGTCGTGAGCTCTCCGCCGGTGACAATCCCTTCGAGAGCTATTTCGTCACCTGAGATGAACTCCTCGAGTAGGAGCGGCGCGTCGGACCCGACAATCTGGCGCACCTCCTTGGTCCTGACTTTCAGGTCTTCGATGTTGTCGACACGGATCACACCCTGGCCGGCTGATCGATCGAGAGGCTTGATTACCACGGGGAATGTGAGTCCGCTCACGGCGTCATCAGGGGGAGTATTGGGGCTCAACTCGCTAAATCGAGGCTGGGAGATCTCTGCGGTTCCCATCAGCTTGCGCTGGGCGCCCTTGTCGCGGGTAGCCGCGGCGGGCTCGGGCCCATTGCCGAGAAGTCCCAGCTTCTTCGATGCCAGGGCGGCGACCACCACGCCCGCGTCATCGGCAGCCACAACACCGTCTATCTCCATGCGATCACCCAACGCGATGATCGCCTCGGCCGCCCCATCAGGGTCGGAACAGTCGATTTGCAGATATCGGTCTCCCATGTCGAGCGGCTGAGGGTTCTCGGACGCGACGATGAGATCGACGCCAAGACTCTCGGCGGCCTTGAGGAAGTCGGTGGCCCGATAGGTCGTGCTGGGGAGGATGACTACGGCAGTCGGCATTGGGTTGGTCCAAGGGGTCGATTACCATCCTTGCAGATGTCCGAACCCACAGTTTTGAGTATTGCGCCCGATGCGCTCGATATGGTCCGCAAGCTCCGGGATCAAGAACCCGGCGACGAGGAGTTCACCCTCTCCATCGAGGTGACCGGTTTCCGAGGGCCCCAATTCACCTATGAGCTGGCTTTCGTAGCTCTGGCCGACAAAAAGGAGGGTTGGGTCGAGGAGCGCCATGAGGGACTTGCAGTCATTTTCCCAGCGGAGGACGTGGAGAAGCTGGAGGGTGCTTCGTTGGATCTGACCGAAGAGGGCCTAGCGATGAACAACCCAAATAGTCCGGCTCCGCCCGAGATGTCGGCGCCCAAGGGCGACTTGACCGGCCCTCTTGTCGAACGGGTCGAGCAGGTTCTCACCCAGCAGGTGAACCCTGCGATCGCCGCACACGGTGGGGGTGCGGAACTCGTCTCTGTCGATGGGACCATTGCCTACCTCCGTCTCTTCGGCGGATGTCAAGGCTGTGGGCTGGCGCAAGTGACTCTCAAGCAGGGAATTGAGAAGATCATTCTCGAGTCGATCCCTGACTTGACCCAGGTGGTCGATGTGACCGATCACGCCTCCGGGGACAGTCCCTACTACGAAAGTGAGAAGAAGTAGCCCTTCGGGAGATGCCTCCCGTCAAGGTTGCGCTCGAGCCCTTAACGCGAGTCCTGTGTCGATTCGAGGGCTTCAGCCCCTCTATTCAAACCTCACCGGTCTGAAACTCAGTTTTTCCCTACAAATAGAGCTATGAACTTGCCCCACATAATGCCGCTTGTGCGCTACGTGTAATAGGTCTGTTAGTGGCATCTGGGAGGGTTCTCCTCGTAGAGTCGGTTCACGGAATCAAGAACGTGCACTACGTTGGGCACACTGGTGAAGAGCATCGGATTTCTCTCCTTCGGGCACTGGACACCCAGCCCAGGCTCGCATACGCGGTCAGGCTCGGATGCACTGCTGCAGTCCATCGAACTCGCCGTCGCGGCCGAGGAGCTCGGTGCCGACGGCGCCTACTTCCGCGTCCACCACTTCGCTCGTCAGCTCGGCTCACCGTTTCCGCTGTTGGCTGCGGTGGGGGCGAGAACGTCGCGA
>CAXMPS010000268.1:0-1886 GCA_964194995.1 uncultured Gammaproteobacteria bacterium
CTACCTGGAGTGCGTTGACGAACCCAAGGCAGGCATTGGACAGGTCGAAGTTAAGACACCAACTGGGAAGATCGAGGGCATTGTGGACCGTGACCGCAGAGGACGGTTCCAGCCGGTCGCGACATACCGACGTGTCGATCAGCAGGCCGATCTCGTCGGCGCGTACTCCGCTGGCTTCGAGCGCCTTCTCCCCCGCCGCTGCGGCCGCGTCGGTGTAGAGATGCCCAACCGGCCACCACCTGCGCTCCCGGATACCGGCGAGGCTTTCCAGCATTCCCGGCTTGGCGCGAACGCGGTCGTAGGTTTCGGCCAGCATCTCGTCGAACTGTGCGGAGGTAACCACTTCCGGTGCGTCCACATGGGCGACGGAGACGACGGCGGTGTCGGTCAGGCTGAAGGTGGCGTTGCCGGACATCGGGTCTCTTTCATAGTGAACGGGGACGATACCAATCCTGTTGGCGAATCACTTGTCAGGAAGGGCAGGTGTGCAGGCATCGAGCCAGGACGTCCCTTCACCGTCGGTATGACAACGGCGTGTTGAAGGTCAGGTCATCGGTTGTGCACGAGGCGTCTTGACGCTCGATCATCAGCTCGGTTCCGCTGACCAGTTGCACGAGCAGCCTTCCGTCGAACCCCCGCCCGCCTGGTTGCGCGTTGCGGGCACCCTCGAAACAGTAGACCGTCCCGTCAGGCTTCACCGACGAGAAATCTCGGTTGATCTGGCCTGACGGCCCAGGCGTAAAAAGCCAAACCCCGGGCTCGGAGAAGACCCCACCAATGGAGATCGCTGCTGTAGAAGGGTCGACGTTGTCGTGCACCAGCGCGAGATGGTTGTCCCAACCGTCGTGCATCGTGGTGGCGACCCCGGTGAACCAGTTGCCCTGCGCCGTACCTGCGAGGTCCTGGTTGACCTCTCCGCATATCGGTTCAGCGGTGCGGAACTCGCCCGAGTGGCCCCCGAGCCTCGAGGTCTGGAGTGAGCGTGCGTCATCTGCAAACAGGGACAGCGGGCAAACGACGTGAAGAAGCATGTCGCCGTCCGTCGAGTAGCGGGTTGGATTCGCCCACGTGAGGGCCTGAGTCGACAGATCAAAGCCCCACAGGTCTAGAGCAGCGCTGCCGTCGACGATCCCTCCAGCCGTCCCGACAACCGTGCCTGCGGCGACCTCGAGGTCCAGCGAGAACGAACAGGTCCGATAGGTTGTCCCTCCCAGACCGTATTCGTTGCAGAACTCGTCATCCGATCCGCCCGTGGCAGTGCGGACCGCGTTGGTGATAGAAGTGAGGTGACCGAACTTCAGGATGCGGTCGGAACACGGGGAAAAGGTAACCGAGAAATCAGAGAAACTCCTCTCACCTCCCACGACGTGTGCGGTTTCCTCGACTCGGGTGAT
This sequence comes from uncultured Gammaproteobacteria bacterium, assembly GCA_964194995.1. Classification (GTDB taxonomy): domain Bacteria; phylum Actinomycetota; class Acidimicrobiia; order Spongiisociales; family ZC4RG35; genus JACZUI01. Next base: position 1,395 of record CAXMPS010000268.1, read on the forward strand.
GACGATGTCACCCGGAGCTCGAACCTCGACCTCACGGGTGATCTCACCCTCCCGAGGCAACATGTAGTAGATGTGATCGGTGGGGATCGTGTGACCGGGTGGAGCCAGATTCCCAAGCGGAAGTATGACCTCATAGTCCGATTCGGAGACAGGCGGAACTGTGAGCAGGTCCGCCTCCTCACACCCGCCTGGATCGGACGAGCACGCCCCGGCAAGAACCGCCAGAACCATGACCAACCATCCGAATTTCCCTGCGGTTGACATCACCGGTGCCGATCGACTGGAGAGAGGAATGCCTCGCTCAATGGATCGGCAAGGTCTGCACCGGCTTGACCGCATCAAATGAGATCCTCGACGATTGTTTGGTCATCCTCGGCGATGTGTGCTTGGAGGACCTCATAGCGTGGCTCGAAGGAACCGGCCCCGATGGCTCTAGCGCGTTGGTGATTACGTCGAAATGAATCGAACAAGCAGCGAGTAGGCCAGTCGTCA
>CAXMPS010000269.1:0-13439 GCA_964194995.1 uncultured Gammaproteobacteria bacterium
GTCGTCACGTCGCAACCACAGATGGACTGGTCGGCCGCTCTGGCCAGGAAAGATCAGACGGTCGAAGGTCTGGTTCGCGGACTGGGCGGGCTGCTCAAGAAACGCGGTGTTGACGTCATTGAAGGGTTTGGCAAGCTCGCCGGACCGGGCAAAGTGGAGGTGTCCGACGGGCAGACAGTCGAAGGACGCTCTGTCATCCTGGCCACCGGCTCGCACGCCCGCACGATTCCCGGATACGAGATCGATGGCATTCGGATAGTCACATCTGATCACGCCCTGGATTGGAAGGAACAACCACAGCGGGTCGCAGTGATTGGCGGAGGCGTCATCGGCTGTGAGTTTGCCTCGTTCTTGGCCGACCTGGGTAGCGAGGTGCACGTCTTCGAAATGCTCGCCCAGATTGTTCCGGGCACCGACGCCGAGACGGCAAAAGCTTTGCAACGTCAGCTTCAGAAGCGGGGGGTCAAGTTTCATATCGGTGTCGGCGTTGGACCTGTGGAGAAGGGCATGTCAGGCGTGTCAGTTCCTTATGGAGACGAAAAGGTTGAGGTGGATGTGGTCTTGGTGTCGGTTGGCCGCGGCCCCAATACCGAGGGAGTGGGCTTGGAGTCGACTTCAGCCGTGGTTGACAGAGGGTTCGTCGAGGTCGACGCCAACATGGAGACAGCTCAAGAAGGTCTCTACGCAGTGGGCGATATCGTGGCTGGTACACCCCAGTTGGCTCATGTCGGCTTTGCCGAGTCGATAACGGCTGTCACCCACATCGCGTCGGGCGAGAGCCAGCCCGTCAACTACGACGCCATACCCCGTGTCACTTACACCCACCCGGAAGTGGCCGAGGTCGGGCTCACGGCCGCGCAGGCCGAAGAAAGAGGTTTGGTTGTCGAGACCACCAAACATGCCTTCAACGGGGTCGGCAGGGCAATCATCCTGGGACAGAATCAAGGCCACGCCAAGATCGTCGCCATCAAAGACGGTCCCATAGTGGGCGCCAGCATCATCGGTCCCCAAGCAGGCGAGATGATCCACGAATTGATGTATTCAGTCGGTTGGGAAGCCCTACCCACCGAAGCTGCTGCTTTCATTCACGCACACCCCACGCTTTCAGAGGCGATTGGTGAGACACTGATGTCGGCGTCAGGCAAGAGCCTGCACTGAGAGGAGAAGTTTTGGCCACGACGGTATCGATGCCCCAACTTGGGGAGACGGTCACGGAAGGGACCATCCTCAAGTGGGCGAAGCAAGTCGGTGACACCATCGGCGAGGACGAGGTCCTCGTCGAGATTTCGACTGACAAGGTCGACACAGAGGTTCCGTCTCCAATTGGCGGAACCATCCTCGAGATCCTCGTCTCGGAAGGCGACACTGTTGAGGTTGGTGTCGATCTGGTTGTCATCGGTGAGGCGAATGAAACAGTGGCGGTTTCTGAACCCGAACCGTCATCCGAAGTGGCACCTGCACCTGATCCGATCGTCGATCTCCACCCAGCGTCGGAGACTTTCACTGGGCTTGACACCGGCCTCGAGGTGTCGGCGGATGCCGGGTTGGAGGCGAGCGTGCCGCCCAGCGCGCCACCCAGCGACGATGAGGTGGAAGCCTTTTTCGCTGAACCGGCTGAGAGTGAGCCGAAACCTCAGCTGCTTTCCCCGGTGGTGAGACGTCTGGTGCGTGAGAACCAAATCGACATCGCCCTGATCCAAGGGACCGGCCAAGCCGGGCGTATCACCCGCAAGGATCTCGAGGCCCATCTCGAAGATGGCCCCGAGATAGAGCCGACTCCGAAGGTGGAGACTGCGCCGGCGGTCGAGCCGACAGCGCCTCCCCCCTCAACGCCAGTACTAGCTTCCACCGTCGCATCCGCCAGCGAAACCGTTGAGCTCGATCGTCTCCGGGTTCGTATCGCCGAGAACAACGTTAAAGCGAAAGCGACCGCCGCCCACGTCTGGACTTCGGTGGAGGTGGACTTCGAAAGAGTCGAACGGGTGCGTCAGGCCCACAAGGAGCAGTTCAAGGCATCCGAGGGATTCTCCTTGACCTATCTCCCCTTTATCTCAAGAGCCACTATCGATGCGCTCAAGGCGTTTCCCGTGGTCAACAGTTCGTTCAATCTCGAGGAGAAGACCGCCACTTTTCACAAGAAGGTAGATCTGGGCATCGCAATCGACCTCAACCAGGGTGGTCTGATCGTCGCCCGCGTTCGCGACGCGGACGGATTGCGTCTCGTCGGAATTGCTCGCGAGATTCGAGATCTGGCGACTCGGGGACGCTCTGGAGACCTTGGTGTCGATGATGTGACGGGCTCAACCTTCACCATCACCAATCCGGGTCCATTTGGGTCCTTCATGTCGGCACCGATCATCAACGTGCCCAATGTTGCGATTCTGTCCACTGACACTGTGACCAAACGACCGACGGTGATCACGAGCCCGGACGGACAGGACATGATCGCCATTCGCCACATCGGCTATTTGGGCTTGACCTGGGACCATCGTGCGTTCGACGGCTCGACGGCGGTGTTGTTCCTGAAGCGGATTCAGGAGAACCTCGAGAACTGGGACTGGGAGCAGGAACTGGCGTGACCCTGCTGAGGACACGCTGGTTGGGCCGGCTTCCGTACACCGAGGGGTGGGACCTGCAACGGGCCTTTCATGAGGGGCGAGTGGAGCGTCGAACGGCCGACGACTACCTGCTCCTGGTGGAACATCCGCCCGTCTTCACGATCGGTCGCAACGGCGACGCCGGAAATCTGCTCGTCGACCGCGAGGAGGTGACGGCGAAAGGGGCCGAGGTTCACCATGTCGACCGTGGTGGCGACATCACCTTCCACGGACCCGGTCAGCTGGTCGGCTACCCCATTCTGAAGCTAGACGACCCCACGCAGATCGTGCCTTATGTCCGCCGCTTGGAGGAAGTGCTGATCCGCACCCTTGCCCACTTCGATGTCGAAGGCTGGGTCGAGGATGGCTACACGGGCGTGTGGACCGAGAAGGGCAAAGTGGCCGCCATCGGGGTTCGTGTTTCCCGGAAAGTGACAATGCACGGTTTCGCCCTCAACCTTCATCCGGATATGGACTATTTCTCCATGATGAACCCGTGTGGGATCTCCGATCGCGAGGTCACGACACTCTCCGAGTTGACAGGCCGCAAGGTGACTTTGGAGGAGGCCGTCGAGGTTATCGCTCCCCATTTTGAGCAAGTATTTGGCTATCACCAATCGGAAATCCGACTGGCTGCATTCGTTCGCGGTCAGGGAAAAGAGTCATCTTTTGAGGTCGACCGGCTTCTCGAGGCAGGGACCTTTTCCCCGGAGAAGCGGTCGGAAGAACCGGTGCTGGTCAACGGGCGTCTTCCAGGTGAGCCGGTCCGCCCTGAATGGATGAGAGTGACCGCCCGGATGGACTCGGAATATCTCGAGCTCAAGAAGCTGATGCGCGGGCTGGAGCTGAACACAGTTTGCGAGGAGGCCAACTGCCCCAACATCTACGAATGCTGGGGAATGGGCACGGCGACGCTGATGATCCTCGGTGACAAATGCACCAGGGCTTGCTCGTTCTGCAACGTCAACACCGGCAAGCCGACCGAATTCGACATCTTCGAGCCGTTCCGGGCGGCCGAGGCCATCCAAAAGATGAATCTGAAACACGCTGTGATCACATCGGTCAACCGCGATGATCTCGCTGACGGAGGTTCGGGAATCTTTGCCCAAACGATCACTGAGACTCGCCGCCGATCCCCAAGCACCGAGATCGAAGTTCTGATCCCGGACTTCAAGGGTGATCGTGAGGCCCTGCAAACTGTCATGGACGCCCGTCCCGAGGTGCTCAACCACAACACCGAGACCGTGCTCAGGCTGCAACGGGATATCAGGACGTCAGCCAGTTATGGGCGCTCGCTTGCGCTGCTGTGGAGGGCAAAGCAGATGTATCGGGAAGGTGTGAACAAGTCCGGTCTGATAGTGGGGATGGGGGAAACCCGGGAAGAAGTGCTGGCGACTCTCGCCGACATGCGAGCCATCGGAATCGACATCATCACAATTGGCCAGTACCTGCGCCCCACAGCAAGACATCGTCCCATCCACCGCTATGTCCGTCCCGAGGAGTTCGCCGAGTACAAGATGTTCGGTGAGGGGATGGGGATCCCCCATGTGGAATCGGGTCCATTGGTGCGTTCCAGTTATCACGCCAAAGAGAGTCGGGAAGCTGTCCAAGTTTCCATCGGGAACCAGTAGAGGGGCTCTGCACGGGTCGTTTGTCATCGTGGCTGCGATGACAGGTGTCGTCTTGACAACACTCCGAAGTCGGCGGACACCCGATGTGGGCCGTGCCGAAGGTGGGTGACAGTGTCCAGAGGGATGTCTAATTGAAAGTGGTGGTCTGATGGGGTTCGACTACAAGGGTCGGATACGTCGGCTTCAGACGTCGATGACCGAACGGGGTGTGGATGTGGTCCTGCTCTCTGTCGGTGCTGACTTGCCTTATTTCATCGGGTATGAAGCGATGCAAACCGAGCGCTTGACCGTGCTCGTGGTCAGACAGAAGCACGAGCCAGTGCTGTTTGTACCCGCTCTCGAGGCGCCACGAGTCGATCCGGGTGAGTTCGAGGTGATTGGTTGGGCTGACACTGATGATCCGTTGGTCTTCGCATCTGGCGTCGGGGGGTCTCCGTCGACAGTCGCTGTTGGCAATCAAATGTGGGCCACGTTTCTCGTCGACTTCCAAAGACTTTGGCCTCAAGCGTCCTGGATGAGCGCATCGAATCTGACCAGCGAGCTGAGGATGCGAAAAGAGCCGGCCGAGATCGAACTTCTCCGTCTTGCCGGCAATGGCGTTGATCGGGTGATGTCCAGAATTCCGGCTGAGGTTCGGTTCGGCGGGCGGACGGAACGAGAAGTGAGCCGCCAGCTGCTAGAGATGACGATTGAAGAAGGTCATGACGTGGCGGAATTTGCCATCGTGGCATCTGGGCCAAACGGGGCTTCGCCACATCACGGTGCAGGCGAGCGTGTTATGCGCGAAGGTGATCTTGTTGTTTGCGACTACGGCGGACGCGTGGGCGGCTATTTCTCTGACTCCACCAGGACTTTCTCGGTTGGCGAACCGTCACAGCACCAGATGGAGGTGCACTCGGTTGTACTGGCGGCCAACAAAGCTGGTCGTGCCGCGGTCGCTCCCGGTGTGACGTGTGAGGATATCGACCGAGCCACCCGCAATGTGGTCGATGAGGCCGGCTACGGGCAGTCTTTCATCCATCGCACTGGCCACGGAATCGGACTTGAGGTACACGAGCACCCCTACATCGTCGAGGGCAATCATCAGATGTTGGAGCCGGGCATGACCTTTTCGGTGGAGCCGGGGATATACCTTCCCGATCAATGTGGTGTCAGAATCGAAGACATAGTGGCAGCGACTGAAACGACCGCAGACTCTCTCAATCGGTCATCGAGAGCGCTCGGAGTAGTTGAGTGAACGGTGCTATCCGGCCCGGATCGTCACGGTCGTCTTCTGAATTTGCAGGCTGGCCCAATACCAGGTGCCGACCAGCGTGTATGTCCCGGCCGTGAAGGAAAAGGGATGCTCCCAACGTCGAAAAGCAAAATTCCCTTCCTCTGAAACTGGCAGGCTGACGAGTTCTTGCCCGGACCCGTCGAGGGTGAGGGTGAACCTGGTTCCGCTGCCGTTGAGTTCCGCCGTCTCCTCGACGGTGGCCGGCAACACCTGAAACAGCCCTTCCCTAATTAGGTAGGGCCGTTGGGCATCCACATCCACTGTCAGACTGCAGGTCTCACCAGTCCCTGAGCAGTTCAGCGCTGGTTGATCTCCGATAGAGATTTGGATGACGCTGGAGGGGAGAGCGAGGCTTCGCCGGAGAAAAGCAGCCATCTCACCGCGGGTCACCGCACCCAGTGGGCAATAGGTGGGTGTTGGCTGAAGACTGCATCCCTTGGTGATTCCGGCGTCGGCGATGGCGTTGATGTCGTCTTCGAAGAGGGAGTTGTCGTCGTCGGTGAACCAGTTCGTTGCTGAGACCGGAAGACTCTGGGCTCGGCGGAGGAACGCGGCCATCTCGCCTCTGGTGACGTTGGCTGCAGGGCAAAAGAGATTGGTCGCTTGCGGATCGCAACCTCTGGTGATTCCGGCGTCGGCGATGGCGTTGATGTCGTCTTCGAAGAGGGAGTTGTCGTCGTCGGTGAACCAGTTCTTTGCTGAGATGGGAAGCCCCAGGGCCCGGCGGAGGAACGCCGCCATTTCCCCACGGGTGATATGGCTGTCGGGGCAGAATCGGGTGCCGGCGCTATCACATCCTCTGGTGATCCCAGCTTCGGCGATGGCATCGATGTCATCTTCAAAAGGCGAGTTGTTGTCGTCGATGAAGAATCCGTCGATCACTATCCCGGCGGCGGGCCCGGCAAAGACCACAGTCAGACCTATGGCGATGACAGCCGCGCCTACGCCGATGGCCCAGCGTTGCTTCAAGTCAATTCCAGGGTCATGAGGACAGGATTCACCTTCGCTACCAGGTCGACCCGATCAATATGGGAGCCGAGCACCACGTAGACGCAGAATGCCCGGCCCTTGTGGCTGAAGAACCTCTGAAGGCCACTCTGCCCGGGGATAGCTCTTTGCAGGGCAGACCGGTCGAAATCCTGCGGCTTCAGGGGATGGGGGATGCCATGAGAGGCGAATGGCTGCGTGCTTGCGGCCTCGGGCCCATACTCAAAAAGCACAATCAGGACGTCGTCGGATTCCATTAGCTCGACGGCGTCTGCGCCGAAGGAGGCATCTTCAGCAGGAAGCGGAAAGGTGCCGAGATGAACCACTGTCGGCTCTCTAGCCCCGCTGGGAAGAAGCCGGAACCCCCCTCCGGTGGCCGCCACTTCCCAACCGGGTGGCACATCAAACGAGATTCCAGCGTGGCGCAGGAGACTCACAGCAACACTCCCACGATCGCAAGCACCCCAATCCCGGCGGACACGACAGCTGCGCTACGTCGCAACGCCGGACCCAGATCGGCCATACGTCGGTGGAATGACGTCAATCTCGATGGGCGGTCGATACGGACAGCGAGAATGATCGCCAGAGACCTTCCCATCCCAAAGATGCCACCAACCAATGCTCCGAGAGTCGCGGACGCCGTGAACAGCTCGGCGGCGAGTGTCGAGTAGATCCCCCAGGTGACGATAAAGGTGAAGATCCCGGCACCGAGTTGCATTCCAAAGGCTCCGCCATAAACCCATCCGCGGTAGTGACCGATCCAGTTTTCGTTTACCTGACGGGTACTTCCGACGGGCTTCACCCGCAACAAGTCGAGAACCCCACCCACGATCACAACACCGGCGGTGATGGCCAGTCGGGTCGTTGGATCAATAGCTGATAGCAGCCTTTGGCCTGCCAACCCGAGGACTCCGCCCACTGTTGCGCCCGACAAGATGGCGCCGAGAGTGAATGCCGAGACCGTGATCCACCATTTGTGGTTGCGTGCCCGCTCGCCGAGCGGGTGGATGCTCGAGAGCATCGACTCACCTCAGGGTGACCAAGTGGATCGGATGGCCGCAATAAGAGCGACCAGCATTGCGAGAACAAGTTGGGCGGTCATTGGTCGAGGGGGTTCTCGTGGAGTGTGGGGTCACCTGGCTCGATGCCCGACTCGGCTAGCCGGGAATCGATGTGGAGGTGGCGTTCTTCGGTGTTGAGCTGTCTTGGGTGCCGAGCGTCCGCGGCCGACTCTCGGAACATTCCCAATAGACGGTCCCAGCTTGATGCCGAGCCCTCTCCCAGTACTCGGGCCTCCCCATCCAGATGGAGGAAATATGGGGTGAGGGGAACCCGGAAGAGATCCCAGACATCGTCGGACATCACAAGGGGAATCGCTTTGGGAGCGAGTTCGGAGATACGGCTGGGAGACTCGCCGGCCGGACCCTTGGTGACGATCACAACCCTGGTTTCCGGGATAGGCAGCTCAAAGTCGCCGCTCAGCTCCTCCCAGAAAATCTGACAGGAGGCGCATCCCGAAGAGAGAAAAGCGATGAGCGTGCCGCCACGACCGTGTTCGAGTGTCACCACCCGAGCCGACCCCTGGGGATCGACACCGCTGAGTTGGGTGATCGGCGCCTTCTCCAAGCCGATGCCTTTCGGGTTCGCTGACTCGATTCGGGTGAGGCCGCTTTCGTCTGCTCCCAGCCGATCCAACTGTCGGAGGATCTCCGCATGACTCTTGAGCAGGCCAGCCACCAGGATCAGAAGCAAGAGAATCACGACGGCTTCAATGACCACGACTGCAGTCATCAGAGGATCCTCCCGCCGGTCACAGGGGTGCCTTGGGGACTCCCAAAGCTGAAGGTGGCGTCGGCTTGTCCGGCGGAGAGAGCGTTGCGAATGTGCCACGTCCCAGAGGTGAACCACCCCACTCCGGTGAAGCCGTTTCCAGTCCAGTCGCCGGTGACCGGGATTCCCGAACCCGTGAAGGAGAAGTCAAATGAGGCTGGCCCGCCTGATGCCGAAGTCCTCAGCATCCAGCGGCCCTGCCGAACCATGCCGATGGACGTGAAGCCAGTGCCATCCCAGTCGCCGACAACAGGGATGTCGCCAGGCTCACCAAAGGTGAAGTCGTAATCGGGCGGACCGGCTCGATTGGAATTCTTGAGCATCCAGCGATTCCCTCGAACCACTCCAATGGTGTGAACCCCGGTGCCGTTCCAGTCGCCAACAACGGGAATGTCGCCGGACCTGCCATACGCGATCAACAGGTCAGGCTCACCGGGGCCCTCGATCAACCGGAGGAGCCATTGGAGCGAGTCCTCAGAGCCGGCAACCCCGTGACGTGAATTGCGAACCACACCAACGGTCCGGACTCCGGCATTGGAGAAGTCGCCCATTACTGGCACATCGCCCGGTCGCCCGAACATGAAAGATGAGGTCGAAGCTCCGCCGGCGAGTGAGTTGCCCAATTCCCAGTTGGCGCCATTGAGAACAGCAGGCCTGGCTGGATAGGGACCCTTCGGTCTGATGTCGGGGTGTAGGCCGGGAGCGTCGTGGCCGTACGTGACCTGGGCAACAGCATCGGTTTTGGCGCACGACGAATCCCACTCCCAAGGGGCAACGCAGGTGACTACCCGGCAGATAATCGGCCCCATGCAAGCGTGATGGTTGTTGCACTGCCCATAGCGGAAGCGGGTGCATCCCACCTTCCGCTCGCCGCAATTGTCGTGATTGCAACGGCATTCGAAGCTCGTGCAAGTGTGACCGCAGACTCCGCTCGCTCCGCACCCACATGAGCAACTACTCGAGTGGCAATCCATGTAGTACCGGCTCTTCCCCCCGCAGAACTTGTTTCCCTCGGCGCGCCACCATCCGCCGATGAGGCTGCCGGGTGGGCAGGTGTTGACCTGATTGACGTTGACACAGAAGTCGGTCCAACCGTCGTTGCATGCATCGAACGCTCGACAGTTGGACGGGAGGATGGCGGCTTGGGCCGTCACCGGTCGGAGTATGTAAGTGGCTGGTGCCACTACTAGGGCACTGCCTACCAGTGCGGCCCGGCGCAAGAAACCTCTTCTGCTCGTTCGGGCGTCCAGAAACCGACTTGCCGCCCCCACGAGCCGGGTGCTCATGAGCTCACCGTGTGCCTGAGTAGCTGGGGAAGACGAGCAAGGAGGAGATATGAGGCGTAAGCGCCAGACGCGGCAAAGACGGCGAAGAGGGCTATCTCGATCACGGTTGCATTGGTGAACAGCGGAGCGCTGCCCGACAGAGCCACCCAGGTCAAAGACACCGTGGCAGTGGCGTTGTAAGTGACGTGTATGAGACTCGGAGGGGTGTCCTCACGTCCAAAACACCCACAGCTCTGCACCGGGATCCGACCGCGGACCGCCACCAAAACAAAGATGGTGAACCCGGCATAAAGAGCGGCCGCAGGAATCAATGCGCCCCCGGTCCCAGCGGTCAGACCCAAAACGGCGGCAGCGAGCTCTACCACCCCGAGAGTCCTGGAAATTGAACGTGCGGAAGGCAAACCGGCAGCTCGAAGCGCCCCGACTGTCGGGTCCGGGTCCACCACCTTGGCGACTCCACTTGCGCCCAGCAACATCAAGGTGATGGCGGCAACTGCTTGTCCGAGCACGGCGGGCAGAGTAGCCCATGTCGCTCAGCATTCGAATGAGTCTTATCCTCTCGTCGTGCTCAGTGATCCGCCCCAGCCATATTGCCCACTCTTCGACTTCAGACCGCGGGTACCTCAGTCGATGAGGCAGTGGACACATTGTTAAGGCCATCGACGTAGAAAATTGAGACACATGTTCACCGTTGGGGTCGTCGTGCTCCTGAGCCTCGCCCTCATCGCCGGCGAAGTGGCATATCCACCACCCGCCGTCGCGTCCGACACGTCGACGCGTTGGGAGACCTTTTCCGAGTCTTCGGGCTGCAGTGACCCGTACACGCGAACACCTTTTGTCTCCAAGAAGGGCGGTTTAGGCGAGTCTGAGCCCATCTTGGGGCCGTTCGGCACCTACTTCGGACGCTCGATCGCAGATGTGCGTTCCCGTCTGGCGTCCTGGGGTGTTCCCGGTAGCGGAGGTCGAGTGGTCAACGTCCACCAGGACATGATCCCGGCCCTCAACCAAGTTGCCGCCAATCTCGCCGCCGAGGCGGGCAATGGTCGGGTTTACGCGATCACTTCTGTTGGCGGGTTCAACCCGAGGACCATCGGAGGGTCATATCAGCTGTCTCGCCATGGATTGGGTCTGGCCATCGACATCAATCCGCCACAGAACCCCTACCGCGCCGACAACAAGCTGATCACCGACATGCCAACCTGGTTTGTCGACGCCTGGCGCTCTGCGGGCTTCTGTTGGGGTGGCGATTGGCAGTCCATCAAGGACCCGATGCACTTCAGCTGGATAGGTCCTGGTGCTGCTGGTTCTCCGGGTCCAGCCCTCAGCCCTGGACTACCGAATACCAACATTGCAGCGTTCGCCGGCCCGTCGGCGAGTCATTTCACACCGTTCGGCCCTGTGATGTCCCGCTACTCGCTCAGCGTTGCCGATGGCAACGGGAATGGCGCTCCCGATGTGGTCGGACTTCGGTCCCATCCGGACGGAGCAGTGATCGATATCGCCCGGAGCACCGGTGGTTACGGCGAATGCTCCACCTCACGGTGGTTTGTCCCCGATTCAACGGTCGCCGGCGCCCATCACGTGGTCTTTGGTGATGTGGATGGCGACAGCCGTCAGGACCTCGTCGCTCTCACTGGGTCGAACGCCACGGTGGCCACCAGACGTGGGGAGTTCGAGGATCCAACGGTGAGGGCCACCGGTTTGGGCCCGAGCGCAGCATCGGTGACAGCTGCTGACTTCGACGGGGATCACCTTGCCGATCTCTGGGAGGGCACACCAGATGGACGGCTCAAGGTTTGGAAGGGCCCCAACTGGACGCAGCTGATCGACGACCAGCCACTCCCGGGTGGCGCTCCATTGCGAATCGTGGCTGCCGATCGGCACGGCGGGGACACCCCCGAGCTCTTCGCTCTTTACCCATCCGCCAACGGGTCCAAAGTGGAGGTCTTGACGTTCAACGACTCATGGACGCCGGACGGGTCAATCGCTATCGGCGATTCTCCTGAACTCATAGCCGCCATCGGGGCGGGGGATTATGACGGCGACGGCCGAGCCGATGCTCAGGTCCTCGACGGCTTCGGGACGTTGACCGCCTATATCGGCAACACACCGACCGGAGTCCCCTCGGCTCGCTGGTTTCTTCATCCCGAATGGGATTGTGACGACGACCACGCCCCGCTTTCATTCGTCGGCACCTTCTATGACGACGATGCCAGCATGTTTCAGCCCAACATCGAGGCCATCGCCGCCGCTGGGATAACCCTTGGCTGCAATCCGCCGTTCGGGGACAAGTTCTGCTCGACCGACGCGGTGACCAGGGAGGAAATGGCGGCGTTCCTGGTCAGGGCTTTGGGTCTTGAGATAAATAGTCACCCTGGGTTTGCTGACGTGGGGGTCGACAACATCTTTGTTGATGAGATCGGTCGGCTGGCCACGGCTGGCATCACTCTCGGCTGTAGCGAGAGCGGCGACGTTTTCTGTCCCAAAGACATGGTGACAAGGGAGGAGATGGCGGCGTTCCTGGTTAGGGCTTTGGGTCTTGAGGTCAACAGCCACCCAGGTTTCGTCGATGTGACCGCAGACAACATCTTTGTTGAGGATGTTGGTCGTCTGGCGACCGCTGGCATCACTCTGGGATGCAGCCCGGACGGTGACATGTTCTGTCCCAAGGGAGCGGTGTCTCGCGAAGAAATGGCGGCGTTCCTCGATCGATCTCTTCTAGGGGGCGCTTAGTGAGACCCATTAGGCAGGCTGCCAGTGGACGACGTCTTCTGGTCCTCATCGCGATCACGACGATGCTCATGACGACGTTGGCGCCGTTGCCATCCGGCGCCGCCCTTCCCCCGGGCGGTACGTTCACCGACGACGATGGCAATTTTCACGAAGGAGCCATCGAAGCGATTGCAGGCGCAGCCATCACCTTGGGTTGCAACCCACCTTTTGGTGATCGCTACTGCCCGGCGGACGATGTCGATCGCGGTGCGATGGCGGCGTTCCTGAGGCGTGCCATCGGTCCGCCGGATGCCGCGGTGGATTTCTTCAACGACGACAACGGATCACCTTTCGAGGCCGACATCAACGCGATCGCCCAAGCGGGGATCACCAACGGATGCAACCCGCCGCAAGGGGATGAGTTCTGTCCCAACCGCACACTGAGAAGAGACGAGATGGCGGCGTTCCTGAGGCGTGCCATCGGGCTTCCGGATGCTGCGAAGGACTTCTTCAACGACGACAACGGATCACCTTTCGAAGCCGACATCAACGCGATCGCCGAAGCCGGGATCACTACCGGATGCCGGGTTGATGAGTATTGCCCCAACAGCATTCTGAGACGAGACGAGATGGCTTCGTTCCTTGCGCGAGCTTTCGATCTCACACAAATGACGCCACCGACCCGACCTGCCCTGGGATGGAGCCTGGTCGTGGGGGATCTCGACAGTCCCATCCAGGTTCTGGCTCCACCCGGAGAGGCCAGGCTGCTAATCGCCGAGCAAGGCGGACTCATCAAGATATTCGAGAACGGCTCCATCTCTCAGACCCCTTTCCTGAATCTGCAATCTCAGGTCGAATTCGGTGGCGAAAAGGGTTTGTTATCCATGGCGGTCCACCCTGACTACCCGACAGACCGGCGTCTCTTTGTCTGGTATTACGCCCCTGACGACCGCACCCGCATAGTCGAGTACGACATAGCGGCCGATCTCAAGAGCGCTTCTTCGCCCCGGACTGTGCTGTCCGTGGCCCAGCCCAACAGCAGCCACAACGGTGGCTTTCTCGCCTTTGGTGACGACGGGTTTCTCTACCTGGGTCTGGGTGACGGGGGCAGCGGGAACGA
>CAXMPS010000270.1:0-2480 GCA_964194995.1 uncultured Gammaproteobacteria bacterium
AGTGGTGAAGAACCCGACATACACCGGGATCACCCCCCAGTTCTGGGGTCAGTTGGACATGCTCGCCGGCGAATCCGAGTGGGTCCACTGGGGTACACCAAATTGTGGGAAAGGCCAGCCGATACAGGTGGCACACACCGGGCATTCAGCTTCACCGGGTCGTTTCGCCGAAGTGCGGGTGGGGGTGACCGGATGAATCCTGCAAGCGACACCGTCCAACGTCTCATCGAACTGGTCGGCGACAGGGCACAGGCCGAGGCCTCGGTCCAAACCGGGCGAACCGAGCTGACCCGTTTCGCCAATTCCTTCATCCATCAGAACGTTGGAGAGGACTATGTGAATGTCCGACTCCGAGTCGCCTCGGAAGGTCGGGTGGCAGCGGTCACCGGAAACCATGCCAGCGAGGAGGCCCTAGCTCAGCTTGTTTACGATGCGCTGACCGTCGCCGCTACCCAACCCGTCGATCCGGATTGGCCGGGAGTGGCACCAAGTCAGGATCTGTCTACCACCGACTTTTCTGATCCGTCGACTGTGTCGGCCACACCAGGTCAGAGAGCGGAGGTTGTCTCCGATTTTGTCGGGGCCGGGGGTGGATATCTGGCCGCCGGATATTGCGACACCGATTGGTTCGACGATGGATTCGCCAACTCGGCAGGCCTCAGGGTGAGCTCTCGAGGGAGCCGGGCGACCATCGATGGCATTCACCAATCAGACGAGAGTGCCGGTATGGGTCACCAAACTTCCGCCGCGCTGGCTGATCTCAACGGCGCAGTTATCGGGTCCTTGGCCGCCGACCGGGCGCGCCAGGGTCTCGACGCATTCGATCTCAAGCCGGGTGAATACGAGGTGGTCCTTGGTCCAGAAGCGGTGGCGACCACTGCCTTTTTCCTTGGTTTCTATGGCTTGAACGGCAAGGCTCACGAGGAAGGTCGGTCCTTCGCAGAGTTGGGCGCTACCCAATTCGACGAACAGATAACACTCACGGATGACCCCCAGGGCGAGGGCGCTCTCGCAACTGCATTCGACGTGGAGGGGACGCAAAAAGTCCATCGGCATCTCATCAAGGGTGGCGTAACGGAAATGCTTGTCCACGATCGACGATCCGCCGCCAAAGCAGGGGAGAAGTCAACCGGGCACGGGTGGTCGAACAGCGCCAGCTTTGGCCCAGTGGCGACGCACCTCGTGGTCAACCCGGGCTCCGATTCTGTAGATGACCTGATCGCTGCAGTGGACAGAGGCATCTACGTCGCCTCCTTCAACTACTGCCGGATCCTCGACCCCAAGACCCAGGTTGTCACCGGCCTGACCCGCAACGGGACGTTCATGATCGAAAACGGGGCCATCACCGGAGCAGTGACCAACCTCCGCTTCACTCAGTCGTTCCTAAAGGCCTGGGAATCGGGAAACGTCCTCGGCGTTGCAGATGATCTCCGTTATGCCGACTGCGAATTTGGTGCAGGATTCGTGAGGTCGCCCTCGATGCGTCTCGCTTCGTGGAAATTCACCGGAGGAGCCAGCGGGTAGATCAACCCTTTTGAGTCACCCACTCTTGTAGCCGGGAGTCTGGGGTGAAAGCCTGTGCCGCGATGACGGTCACTACCACAACCACGGCTATGGCGACCGAGCCCAACACCAGATACATGATCACGATCTGGACCAGCACCGCACTGATCGCGTCGGCGCCGGCCAACAGCATTCCGGTCATCGCTCCCGGGATGGCGATGATGCCGACGACCTTGGTGCGCTCGATTTGAGGGATCAGGGCCCGGCTCACCGCTCCTTGCGTGAGGAACTGTGCCGCGCCAGCCGCAGTCATCCCCAACGCGAGCAAACCCTCGGTTTGCTCTGGATTGTCCGAGAAGTCCTTGGCAGCAGTGTCAACGCCGAGGACGGCAGCGGGCAGGGTGTTCCCAAGAGTTATCCCGGCTATTACAACGAGGTTCACCGGGTCGAATTCAAATACGCCGAAGCCAAACACGACCCCCAGGGATACTGTTAGCGCACCCCCCAGCGCCATAAGTGCGGCCGGACGAACCCGGGGAATCTTCTTTGCCCGTCGTCCAACAGTCTCTGCCGATACGAGGAGCATTCCGACCACCCAAACCCATGCCCAAAGCATCGACCCCGTCGACTCGAAGATCAGCTCAAATAGCAAGCCGACAGCGAGAAGTTGAACCGCCGCCCGAGTCGCTGCCCATACGATCGAGCGTTCGACACCCAAGCCCTTCCAGATCGACAGACCCGCTGCCACACCAACCAGCGTCAGGGACGCTACAACCTGAACCCAACCAATAGTCATCGAAATGCCTCCAGCTCGTCACACATCGACTCAGGATTGAAGGACTTTCCTGTCATTCCGGCACCCTCAGAAAGCAGTGGTAGGTCGAAACCGTTTCGAATCCCAGTCGTTGGTAGATCGGCAGACCCATCGGTGTTGCTTGCAGTGAAGCCAGCTGGACCCCATGGTCGAATGCATGGTT
>CAXMPS010000271.1:0-1130 GCA_964194995.1 uncultured Gammaproteobacteria bacterium
AGCATTTAGGAACATTTTGAGCAAAATCCCCCACAGCACTCCCCACACACGGTTCAGTGTAAACGGTGGTGACGGAGCGTTGTTCAATGCGTGTGGGGGAGGGGGTGTAATCCACCGCTGAGCGCCTCAAGCGTGCAACAGCGGCATGCAGACGAAGGAAGCCTGCCAGTGCCCTTGCCAACGATCCCCGATTAAGAATCTCTCCGAACCTTTCGATTCCGAGTGCTTAACTGGTACCGGGGGGAATTGGAACCCCCCAACCTCCGGGTGTGTGGGACGAACTCGGAGTTGGAGGTTTCCGGTATGGTGAGGTCAGAGTGGACGGGGCCCCAGAGGGAGACCCCGTCGCGCTCTGAAACGCGGTCAGAAGCCGCTTCCGGTGTCTTCGTCCTTGATGAACCGGACCTCGTCGACGACCATCGAGCCGAGGCCGATCATCCCCATCGCGTCGGACGAACCATTCTCGCTGCTGGTGTTCGTCGTGATTTCCGACTCGACCGTCACCTTGTAGTCGCCTGAAGTCAGATCGGTGGCGACGAAGTTGAAGGCATTGGCGTTCAGCGTCTCCAGAACCAGCTGAATCTCCTCATCGGTCAGCTCGCAACCGTCGGCGTTCGGATCGAAGGTGGGAACGCCATCTTCGTTCTCCGGGAAGCAGAGCAGGTTTTCGATGATGCCCTGGAGCGTGGCGGAGAGGGTCTGCTTCCGCTTGCAATAGACCACCCCATCCTCGCCATTCGGCACGGCGTAGGAGGGATCGCCGAGGATGTCATCGCCAGCTCCGTCCTCGCCGAAGTACTCCTGAATGGCGACACGGACCGCAACCGCGGCCTCGGCCGACGATGTGTCCTTCTTGCCGCCGCTCGATCTCACGGTGGTGTCAGTGTAGAGCCCGCACTGGAGCGCCACGTCGAACGTCAGGTCCTCCTGCTGCGGAACCCGGATGTACGTCGCCAGGACCGGATCCCAACTGTGGGTCTGATCCGTCGCGTGGATCAGAATGGCCCCACTGGTCGCTACACCCGACTTCGAGTTCTGCGCCATGGCCTGGGTAACGGAGAGGCCCGTAAACAGCACGGCCACCCCAAGAGCGAAGGAAACTTGCCTATTCATCAACATCAACGTATTCC
>CAXMPS010000272.1:0-1367 GCA_964194995.1 uncultured Gammaproteobacteria bacterium
AAGGCGATGTTAGTTAGGGCGAGCATGACCGGCGCGATTATAGGTCAAGGGAGGTTTCGGGTGGGAAGACGTAGGCTATGGGCTGATAAAGATCCCGAACCACTCTCTGACCACACTCTCGACACCCTGGCTTTTGAAGGCAGTCATGCCGACGAAGTAGCCGTCGTAATCGGAGAGATCGTAGCTTCTCGTCAGGATCAGTGGATCGTCTATCGTCTCCAACAATTCAAGCGACTCGAGATTCGTGATAGCCGTGTCTCGTGTCAGGTAAATGTTGTAGCCCGCAAGGTCTTCGACCACAGATCCATCGAGGTTCGACAACGGTAGCAGCCAGTCAAGCTGAACGTTCAGGCCGCCCAGGTAATGAACCGACAATTGTGGCGGATACAGCCCCACAGGAGGTTGCTGATCGGGATCCGGCAGGGGATCAGGTTCCGGCTGCGGATCGGGCTCCGGCTGCGGGGCAGGTTCTGGCTGCGGAGCGGGTCCCTCAGCCTGTGCTTCCGGCTGGTAGTACGACTCCATAACTCTCAGGTTGTACTGCAGATCAGGCCCGGCCGAAGCCTCTGCGGCAACAACCAGGTAGTGAATTACGCCGCCTTCCAGTTCCGCCTTGAAATCGTTGCCAGGCGTGCGCGGGTCGGCCGTGCTGAAGACCTCAATACCGCTCGGGTCAAGAATCCTTACGCTGGCCACGCCGACACCGATGGGGCGGTCGGGGTTGTACCTGGCGCAGAATTCATCCGGGTAACATAGGTCGATGTCGAGCCTTGTCCGAGCCGACACCACAAACGCGAATACATCGACCACGTCGTACAGCGAATCGACCGAGCCCCGCACGTGGAAGCCCGTCCGCTGGCCCCGGGCTCGGCGCGTGGCGAAATTCGCGACAGATGCCGTGCTCGAATCGTTGTTCGGCTCGCGGTCGCTGGCAGGGTGTGAAACCGAAGCCGAAACCGTGTTGCCGGACGGCCCTAATGGGTCGCAAGGCCCGAATGAGAAGAGACTGGAAATACAATAACCACCACCACCACTCGTTCCCATGGAAAGAACGACACCGCTATTCAGTGAATCGCAGGACACGAGGGAGGTCCCGCTGAGGCACTGGTCGCCCTCCGGCGGAGTCGCTATGGGAGTCGTGCCACCTGTCGTCGGTGGCGGGGTCGTTTGAGTATTGCCGGACTGGCCGCCACTTTCGCTGCCTCCGCCACCGCAAGCCGCAATAAGAAATGCGACAGAAATAATCAGGACGTTCTTCATGATGTTCACCCGTTTGCAGTCAGAATCAATCTGATACACAAGATGGCAAAGGAGCTTGTCGGCTACCTGAGGATGGCCGGATGACTGACTGATGTTCTCATGAGGAT
>CAXMPS010000273.1:0-11705 GCA_964194995.1 uncultured Gammaproteobacteria bacterium
CGGCCCTTTTTAGTGAGGTCGTCTTCGAAGGCTTCCAGTATGTCGTTGTCATCGATGCGGGAATACCACACGTCCAGGTAGCCCATCCCAGCAAGCTGCCTCATGTTCTTCCGGTATGCAGACGTCGTAGACACCGCCAACTCATAGGCGTCAGTCTCCTCGAACTCATTATTGCGAGACGCAATCGCGAAGCTCGCAGCCAGTCGTTTTACATCCCACTCCCACGGACCGGGGAGCGTCTCGTCGAAGTCGTTCAGGTCAAATACCAACGCCCGGTCGGGTGACCCATAAAAACCAAAATTGGACAAGTGCGCATCACCGCAAATCTGAGCCTGAATGCCTGTCGAAGGACTGCTAGCGAGGTCCAACGCCATCAATTTCGCTGCACCCCGATAGAACGTGAACGGCGACTCCGCCATCCGCCAATGCCTAATCGGAACCAACCACCCCAAACGGTCAACGTTCTGACTCGTGATCACATCAACAGGAGACGGACGACCCTCCACGGGCGACCAAACCGCATGACTCCGTCGAGGGACGTCGTTCCGAAAACCCCTATCAGACACCAATCTCACCTCCTGGCTGCGAAGAAGGGAGACTATCGATAGTGGAGACGGCCCGCCCATAACTGGCTGGGAGGGATACATGCGGCTGGTGTAGCAGCGTTCCCGATTAGGTGATTCATCACCGCCGAACGCTAGGTCGTGGAGGTATCTTCCGCTCCTGTGCGACCTCGCTAATTGCTCACCGCCCAGAGACGACTTCGCCGCAGGTGAGTTACTTTCGACCCGTCCGCTATCCGTCATCCTGTTTGCCAGGTCGGGGTCGTCTTCCAGAAGCCGATAGCGCATGACCGGCTTATGTGCGGATCCTCTCCCCACCCGGTGGCTGACTCGCTACACGTATCCGCGTCGTTGCAGCCAGTGAAGTGAGAAGTAGCCCCAGATTGGGGGGAACAGGAACGTAACGACTCGGTACATGATGGCGGAAGCGAAGGCAATGTCCTCGGGAACTCCGGCCGAGACAAGCCCCGTGGTGAGGACGGCCTCTTGAATCCCGACCCCCCCCGGGAACGGAAGCCATCCCGACCCCCCCGGGAACGGAAGCCATCCCGCCGAGGAGCATGGCGAAGACGACTATCACCAGGGCAGAGGCCAAAGAGACCCCTGTCCCATAGGCCCGCACCATCAGCCACAAGGTACGGAATCGCCTTCGTTGCTCGCTTCGTAGTACTGCAGGTAGGCCGCGGTGGTGAAGAAGATCGATCCGAGAAAGAAAACCGGACCGGCCGCTGCCCCGAGAATGGCGGCTGTCGGTGGGAACGAGCCGACGGCGAAGCAAAGCGAGCCGACTATGAAGAGGACGGCGAGCCACCAACCCCTTCTGCGAGGGGCCCACCAGGAAGTCTGCTCTGTGAAGATCGGTGCAGCTCGGTCGATCAACCCATGACCCTTGGGTGATTCCAGGCCCTCCACTCCGCGGTCGAGTCGTCGGGCCGTTGCAGCATCATTGAGGTCGTGAATGGACCCACAGTGCGGCGCTCAATAACTGCCCAATTTGGGGGAATCTGGACGAGGCCTAGGGTAGCTCCGCCCCCAAAAGCCGACCCGAAAGGCGACCCCGATGGTTACCAAGAAAATCAGTGCGAGCAAACTCCGGGACGAGATACTTGCCCCTGCGTACACACACCGCCTCGAAGTCGGCTCGATGCCGAAGTATCGGATTCCGGAGCATGGGGCGGCGCCCGAGGTGGCGGAGCGACTGATCCACGATGAGCTCATGCTCGACGGCAACGCCCGCCTCAATCTGGCCACGTTTGTGACCACGTGGATGGAGCCTCAGGCGGAGACTCTGATGGCTGAGGCGTTCGACAAGAACATGATCGACAAAGACGAGTACCCGATGACGGCCGAGATCGAGACCCGCTGCGTCAACATCGTGGCCGACCTCTTCAACGCGCCTAGCGACGGTAACGCTATTGGTGTGTCGACAACCGGATCGTCGGAGGCCGTCATGCTGGCCGGTCTGGCCATGAAATGGCAATGGCGGAAACGGCGCGAAGCCGCCGGCGAGGACGGCTCAAAACCCAATATGGTTCTCGGGTCCAATGTCCAGGTGGTCTGGGAGAAGTTCTGCCGCTACTGGGACGTCGAACCCCGATACGTTCCCGTCGAGCAGGGCAGATATGTGATCACGCCTGAAGAGGTGCTGAAGCGTATTGACGAGAACACGATCGGTGTGATCGCCATCTTGGGAACGACCTACACCGGAGAATTCGAGCCGATCAAAGAAATCCATGACACCGTCGTTGCCAACAATGAGGCCAAGGGCCTTGAAGTGCCGGTTCACGTCGATGCCGCGTCGGGAGGGTTTGTAGCTCCGTTCCTACACCCTGACCTGGAGTGGGACTTCCGTCTGCCCAATGTACGGTCGATCAACGTCTCCGGGCACAAGTACGGTCTTGTTTATCCCGGAATCGGATTTGTGGTGTGGCAGAGCGAAGATGATCTCCCCGAGGAACTCATCTTCCACGTGAACTACCTCGGTGGCGACATGCCGACGTTCACTCTCAATTTTTCCCGTCCGGGCAACCAGGTCGTCGGCCAGTACTACAACTTCGTTCGCTTTGGCAGGTCTGGCTACACCATGATGATGAAGGCTCTTCAAGAGACGGCGACAACACTGTCGTCCCGCATCGCAGACATCGGACCCTTCTCGATCATCAGCGACGGAACAGCCATCCCTGTCCTGGCGTTTGAGATCACCGGGGACGTGCCGTACACCGTTTTCGACGTTTCCGATCGCTTGCGCTACCACGGGTGGCAGGTCCCCGCATACACGATGCCGGACAACGCCACCGATGTTGCTGTCCTGCGGATGGTCGTGCGGGAGGGCTTCACCCTGGACCTCGCTGATTCACTGATCAACCATCTCAAGGAGGCTTGCGACGATCTCCAGTCGAATCCACCCATGAAGTCCGCCACCGGGAAAGGCTTCGCCCACTAGGTCAGCCGGTCGGGACAACAACCACTTCCTGATTCCAGCCCTCGGTGGACTAAAAGATGCCGGTGGCCGATGCGATGTAATGGGCGACCGTAGTTTGCTGGGTAAAGCTGTTGGTCCAGGTGTCATCCCAACCTCCGATACTTCCGGAAATGCCAAGACCGCCGACAACAACTCGTCGGCGCGGGTGGTCGTTCCGGTCGTTTCCGCATCTTTCGGCACGCAGCGAATTCGTGAATCCCGTGGTGTGGCTTCGTTGAAGCTGCTGGCCAGCGGTTTGATTCGCCGGAGAATGAGTGTGGCGGTTGTGGAGGGGAGTAGGTGGGCTTTTCCTCTTCTCCCATCTCGGGCCGGGGTCCGCCCCCGCCCGAATCCCCACCTTTACTCCCGGTGCATTCCGTAGTTGACCCGATGACTGTTCAGGGAGTCGCCGGCTGAAAGGTCCAAAACGCCGGAGTGTGGTTTGGGCGGTTGCAAAGGTGAGTACGGGAACACAGTGGCCAATGAGATTCGCAGGGCCGGGACGCCCCATCGCCGAAGAAACGGGATGATGATGTCGTCAATCCGCTCTATCTGCAAGCTCATGATCTTGATCATGCCTGCAACTGTGCAGCGACCGAAATCGCGCCTCCATGCACTCGGTAGTCGGCTACACGTAGCCGCGTTTCTGTAGCCAGTGAAGTGAGAAGTAACCCCAGATTGGGGGAAGTAGGAACGTGACGACGCGGTACATGATGGCGGCGGCGAAGGCAATGTCCTCGGGAACTCCGGCCGAGACAAGCCCCGCGGTGAGGACGGCCTCTTGAATGCCGACGCCCCCGGGAACGGGGGCCATCCCACCGAGGAGCATGGCGAAGACGACTATCACCAGGGCAGAGGCCAAAGAGACCCCTGTCCCATAGGCCCGCACCATGAGCCACAAGGTGATGCCAAGTATCAGGTTTGTCGCAAAGTTGCTGGTGACCATTGCTATTGCGCGCCGAGGCTCCTGAATGAGCACTCTGAGGGCGCCCCACGTCTGCCGAAAGACGGAGAACACCCGCTCGCGCAGCGGCTTGACCAGCCACAAAATAGCCCATCCAACGATGATGACCGCTACGACTATGAGAAGCACGAGGCCCACGTCGAGGCTGAATTCAGCGGAGACCCCAAAATCCAGACTCCCGAAAATGAACGCGATCACCAGGATCACTGCCTGAACGAGAAAAAGGGTAAGGCTATCGAGAGCCCCCTGGGTCACTGCCTCCACCGGTCCCACACCGAACTTGGTCAGGTAAGCCACATTGGTGGCGATGCGCCCCGCGGCGCTTGGCACCGCAAGGTTGACGAACTGGATAGCGGACTGAAGGACCATTGTGGGTCTGAGCGGAATCGGCAGTCTGACGGCAGCCATCAGCGAGGTGGCACCGGGGAACAGCAGCGTCTGGCCGACGATAAGCCCGGCAAGCACCCAGACCCACGTCGCGGTCTGTATGGCTTCCCAGGTGCTCGCCCAGTCGGTGCCGGCAAGCTGCTGAAGCATGAAGTAAACGGCGAAAAAGAGCAAGCCAGTGGTAACCAGGCTGCCTACGTTGACGCGACGCAACTCGACAGACTCTGGCTCTTCGACGCCAGTGACGGCCACTACCTCGTCCTGGACGGTCTTCACCAGCTTTTTCGGCTTGTCCGCCGCTTTCCGGGTCACTCCGCTGATCGCCGGCAACTGCAGATAATTCACGGCCTCGCCGAGCGACGCCTTGCCGAGACCCTGGGACGCCGTTGCGACGGAGCGCTCTACGCCCACTAACACTGTCAGCGACACGAGCAGTTCCGCCACGTCGGTACCGATGGCGGTCGGGGTCGCCGTCAGCGAACCGGCGTGAAACCCCGCCAGGATCGCGTCGGCGCCATCGAGGTATGCGTGCTGAGCGTCGAGCGATCCGTGTGACATGCCGGCCCGGTGGAGGACGCCGACCTCCCGCCACAGAGCCACCAACGCCTCGTCTGAAATCGCGTCGGCATCATGGTCGCCAACGGAGACACCGAGGTGTTGCATCACCAGTACGGCGTCGTTCTCAGCTGTCATAGCTGTGAGAAGGACGGCAGGAACAGACACCTCTGCGTCTCTGGCGAGCAACGTGATCAAAGCTTCATGCTCGACCTGCTGTAGCCTCGAGAAAGCGAATACCGGCCCGGTGTCTCTGTACCAGAGGGAACGCCATGCCTTCGCGAAGAACTGGGCATTCCGGGCATCCCGTCCAAACACTTTTACGAGAAGCGGGCGACCGTCGACGTCCTCACCAAGAAGCGAACGCGCCCCCCAGGTCTGGTGGGGTGCAGGTGTGAGATGTCCGACCTGAAGGCCCAGTGCAGCCAGGTCAGCCTGCAACCGCGCTCCCCGCGGATAGCCGGCTGACGAGCCGAACAACAGGAGCAGGGCGCCGCCGGCGACGAATCCGATGCCGACACCGCCGATCGCATCCGTCGGCACTCCCAACCCAATGCCGAGTCCGGAGATCGCCACAAGCACTACCCACGCCCACCCCAGCCTCCGCAGTGGACGCACGAGATGTGGTCCGGCGGCGACGACGACCGCAGTAACGACCGAAACACGCATGATCGGAAAGCGGGCGACGGGAACAGTGGTCTCCAACTCAGGGAGAAGGATCGGCAAGGCGCCGTCGACGAATCGGACCAGTATGAGAGCAATGCCGGCGGCTGCCACCCCGGCAAGGACGAGATCCCTGACTATATCCCAACGAGGATGACGCCTCAGAACGGCGGCGAAGATGACCCAGAGGACGAAGAGGGCGCCCAGGCCATAGGACCAAACGAACCCTTCGTGAGCCCACGAAGGCAAGCTGCCGACGAGGTCCATGATTTCAGTCTCGATCTGCAGCGTTCGATTGGCCAGAAGAACACCGAGGATGACGAGAACGATGCCGATCCCGATGAGAGTGGCGTCTCGGGCCCCTCTTACCTTCTCCTCCCCGACCCAGGAGGCGAACATCTTTGATTCGGCTTCTGGAGGTGAGGCCGAAGAAGCCGACGAGTCAACCCTCTCGCTGGCCGAACTCATGGCGCTGAACTCCTAATTGGGCGACCACTCAAACCGCTAGCCTGCCTCGTCCGAGCCATCGCCACGGTTCTGCGGCGCCGACGAAGGCCTTTGGAGCCACTGGTCGGCGGCCTCCAGCGCATCGTCTGTCGATGCT
Source organism: uncultured Gammaproteobacteria bacterium (assembly GCA_964194995.1). Taxonomy (GTDB): domain Bacteria; phylum Actinomycetota; class Acidimicrobiia; order Spongiisociales; family ZC4RG35; genus JACZUI01. Next base: position 6,198 of record CAXMPS010000273.1, read on the forward strand.
CCGATGACCGGATTGTGAGCCGAGTCCACCCGCCTTCTTCTCTTTCTTCCCCGAAGGACTCGTCTTGGTAGCCGCCACTTGACCATTCCCTTCCGACATCGACTCTTCCTTGGCGATTGACGATAGCTATGGCCGGTCGTCACTGAGCCCAAGGGCGCGCTGGTGATGTTTTGCTATGGTCGGCTGCGGGAGTTTGCGCCACCCTGAGGAGGGAAATACTGATGACGGACGGAAGAAAGCCGGGGTTAGGGCACCAGAACCACGGCAACTGGATGGAACAATCGCCAGTCGAGCCACGAGCCGACCACTCGGGATATTTCCCCAACACCGAGCATCTGGGGCCCGACGAGATGCGAGTGATCATTCTTGGTAGTGGAATGCCGAACCCACGTAAGAGTCAAGCGTCGGCCTCGATACTCGTGGAGCTAGGCAACGGAGACAAGTTCATCTTCGACGTCGGCTCAGAGTCGGCTGCCAACCTCGGTGCACTCGAAATTCCGTACGACTGGGTGGACAAGGTGTTCATCTCGCATCTGCATCAAGACCACTTCGCCGATGTCGTGGCGCTCTGGATCGGTGGCTGGACTGGTGGACGTCACGGACCGCTACGTATCTGGGGCCCAAACGGCGACAAGCCGGAACTCGGAACCAAGTCTTGTGTCGAGGGCTTCAAGGCCTCCATGATGTGGGATGTCACCAGCCGACTGGGAGAGATCCCAGCAGGTGGCGGCGAGCTTGAGGTCCACGAATTCGACTATCGGGGTGAGAACCAGGTTGTATTCGAGGAGAACGACGTCACCGTCCGCTCCTGGCCCGCAGTTCATGCCATCGACGGCGCCGTGAGCTACAGCCTCGAATGGAACGGCTTGAAGTTCGTTTTCGGGGGAGACACCTACCCCAACAAGTGGTACGTCGAGTACGCGAAGAACGCCGACCTCGCCATCCACGAATGCTTCCCCACCATGGATCAGCTGGTCAAGCAATACCGGTTCGCCCCCAGCACAGCCATCCTCGTTGCCACACACGTGCACACCGCACCATCGGCGTTCGGGGCGATCATGGCCAAGGTCGAACCAAGAATGGCAGTGGCATGGCATTTCTATAACGACTTCGATACCCGCTACGACGTCTACGAACAGATCCGCGACACATACGAGGGTCCCCTCGCGATGGCCGACGACCTGGTTGTGTTTAACGTCACCAAAAGCGATATCCGGGTCCGGCAAGCGATCGTCAACCCGGCGACCTGGCCTGCCCCCCCACCCTCGGCTCCGGGAAAGCCCGACCACACCCAGCTGACACCGAGGTCCCAGTTCATCAACGATGGAATGCTCACCGACCTTGTAGACGAGGTCGTCGGCCCGTTAGTGGCGGACTTCAAGCAACAACACGGCATGTCTTAGGAGAGGAGCGAACTATGTGTATGTCATCGGCAACGCAATACCACCCACGACCGGTCCGGGCCGACACAATTCACCGGCCCCAAGGAGCACCGGCTTCAGCAGCCGCGAGCGATACCAACCTGTACGGGCCAAAGCCGATCCCACCGGAATGGCTCGAAGCGTCCGAACCGCCTGCACTGGCGGCTGCTGAATCGTTGGAAGAAATTGTCTCTGTGGCCGGGGCTAAGACCCAGGATGCCGGCGGTGTGATCGTAGAACTTTCCAACGGAACACGGCTTCTCATTTGCCCGGTCTGAATCGCTGAGGTGTTAGCCGACCCAACAGGGAGGTAGGTGAATGAGCCAGCCAGCCCCGGAAGTGCCGGTGACTCGCACACCCGAGTTCTGGCAACTGCTCGGCTGGGCAGCACTCCTCGGTGCCTTCATGGGACTGGTCGCGGTTGCCTTCCTTGCGCTTATCGACCTCGGCATCGAACTGATCTGGCCCGATGACACCCCCACCGGCCTGTTCAGTGGCGAATGGTGGTTCATACCGCTGATCGGAGCGTTTGGCCTGGTAGTGGGTCTGTTGCGACGGGCTCTGCATGTGGAACCGGTTATCCCCGGGTTGTTTGAAGAGATCAAGGAGCTCCGCGTCGAGCCACGCCTCGTTCTCGGTCGGGTGGCCGTGGCATTCGTATCCCTGATCAGCGGGGCAAGCGTCGGGCCAGAGGCACCGCTTGCCACCATCGGGGGCGGGGCTGCCACCTGGGTCTCGGAGCGTCGCCAACTCTCAGAAGAGATGCGCGGGGTGAATGTCCTCTCCGGCATGGCCGGTGCCTTCGGCGGTTTCTTCGCCGCTCCGATCATCTCGGCGATGCTCGTAGTGGAGGCTTCGACACCGTCGGGCCCCCGCCGTTACGCCCTCACCGCGCTTCCCGGTCTGACCGCTGCTATCACAGGATTCACCGTGTTCTACCTGATCTCTGGCGGAACCCTGCTCGACATCTATCAGGTGCCACCCTTCGAGTTCTCGCTTACGAACTTCTTGATCGCGATTCCACTAGGGGTCCTCGGTGCACTTGTTGCAGGGGTGTTTGGAATCTCGATGGGGCTAGTCCACAAGTCGACAGCCCGCTTTCGAACACGGCCAATCGTGCTTGCCACGTTGGGCGGCCTGGCAATAGGGGCGATCGCATGGGCGATGCCTCTGACGGCATTCTCCGGTACTACCCAGCTGGCAACGGCGCTGGAGCACGCCCCCGAGTTCACCGCCGCCGCACTGTTTCTCATGGTGATCGGGAAAATCCTGGCCACATCCCTGTCCTTTGGAACCGGCTTCTACGGTGGCCCCATCTTTCCCCTGATCTTTGTCGGCGGTGTCACTGGTGCGGCCGTTCACGCACTCATCCCCGGCATCCCCGAAGGGCTGGCTGTTGTTTGCCTGTTCGCCGCGGTTCCGGGTGCCGGAGCAGCGATTCCATACACCCTCGTGCTTCTGGCAGCACTCGGCGTGTCGCTCAACTCACCCATTGAGGCGGCTCCCGCGGCACTCGCAACCGTGATTGCCTATGCCATCTACAACGGTTTCCTCGATCGACGGCCACGTCCCATCCACCCCGAGCCCGCCACCCAGGATTGATCCCGGCGAGGGTTAGTTTGTTGAGTCACCGCGCGAAGTGGTAAATGACCCGACACCATCATCCACCTCGAGAAACACGCCGCCGTCGAATAAACCGAGCAGGTCCGCCCGCTCCAGATTGTCAGACAGATCGCGTCTCAGTCGAGCCACACTCACCGTTTTGCCTTTGCGGTGTAGCGGGTGACGAAGCCGAGTTTGAGGAATCCCGCCAAAGCGAGGACGACGGCAACCATCAGTGCGAGAAGCCCGACCAGAGCTAGATACCGGTCCGAGTCGCCTCCCGCTAATGGAAGCACGATGACCGCGGTGAGAGTCGCGACAGCGGCTTCGGGCCCGACATTGAGATGCCGTGAGGAACCGAAAAGCGGGTAGAGAATCAAGGCTCCGAGAGCCGCATAGAGGCCATAGACGGCAGGGAGTTTGGGTTGTCTTCGCACCGGAGGGTGCGTGGCTTCTCGATTTCAAGGCGTGGGGCTGGGGGCTGACCAATCGGCGTGAGTGGGGAAGAGCCACTGAAATAGTCCTAGCCATGTTCGGGGCGATAATCGCGGTCGTCAGCATCCCTATGTACGAGGTTGCAGCGGTTCTGGCCTTTGGGATGTCGCTCGGCGTTCTCTACGGATTGAGTGCTCACCCATTCTCCGAGTAGGAGTTGACACCCGCAGGTCCAAACCTAGGGATGTGGGGGTGAAGCAAACTGTCAACTGGGCGACAATTTGGTAGTTGTTTCGTTTCGGAAAGCGTTGTGAATGTCGAGGTGTTTCATGGCCACAAACCCACATCGCATCGAAGACGAGCCTTTGGCACCTAGGCCGTGCACTGATTGTGGTGGCATGTTGATCCCGACTCGGGTGGTTCCACACCTCTATGTCAGCCGTAGGGGCGATACTCCGGCTGATAAGTGGTCGACCGCCCCGCTTGATGCCTGGACATGTCGAGCCTGCGGGAAGACCGACTTATACGCCTACAACGTCGACGCCCTGGACGGATAAACGCCCTTCATGCCATAACCGGCGTCATGAGGGGCTGATCACAAGCGCACCTGTGCCGTTATGCGGCCAGTTGGGTGATTTCGTCTCGTAGGCACCGGCTGGGTATGGTCCTCTGCCCCAATCAACGGTGGAGGCTCCAATTGGTCAAAACAACAGGTCTGATATCAATCATTGCCGGAATCGTTCTTGCTGTGGCGGGGGTAGCAACCTGGTTTGTAGTGAGTTCGACGCTTGCCGATCAGAACATCACCACCACCTCCGACGCTTGTCTACCTGATCGCGCCGTGAAAGGACCTTTCACCGCGTTTTGTCAGGCTGACATCATTGAACAGCACACTCTGGACATCACCGGAGGGCAAACCTACGCAGAGTTGGATAGAGACGACCCGCTCCGAGAAACAGCGATGACTTCGTCGTTTCTTCGGGCCTCGTTATTCACGTCCGTCCTCGCGTTCGGGATAGCCGCAATGGCAGTCGGGATGGGGGTCCTATTCGTTCTCATCGGAATCGCCTTGAGAAAACTGGACCCTGAGGACAAAACCGCCACCTGATTCCTACCTGGTATCAGAAGCGGGTCTAATGCACGCCACAACGGCATCGCGTATGGTCCATGACACTGTGATCAGCCGCCCATAAGTGACGGTTATGCCTAGCCATTCCGTCAACGTCCGATCTCTCACAGTGCTCAGCCACAGTCAACGCCTTTCTCGGCGAGCTGGCCGACCCCTCCGTGAACACACGTGCCGCGGTGATGTCGCTGTCATAGGCAGCCGACATCCCTGATCTTGTGATGGTGTGTGAAGACGCCGCTCGTCGACTCCCGTGGGGCTTTAGCCGTAGCCGTCGAAATCGGCCCCTGGCGCAATATTCGGGTACTCAACCTGGCTTTGTGCCAGTTCCATCAATGGTGCTGCTGCTAGCCCGATAACCCAGGCATAGGTGAGCTCGGCATCCATCAGGTCAATTTCCTCGTGGGGGTCGTTGATGAGGTTCATAACCATCGGGACCTGCCGCTGGATGTACGGCGCCGACCAGGAGTACTCCTCGGTGTGGCGTCACCATGTCGGTGTTCACCATTTGGGCGCTAACGGTCCACGGCCGTGACATCACCATGGGATACGAAAGCGGTAACCGGCTCTAACCCGACGACAAGTCGCCCACGAATACAAATTGGAGAGGGCCCCCCGAAATCTCAAACGGGGAGCCCTCTTTCTCATTCGCAAACCGAGGAAGGGTTCCCGGCCTGCTCTGTGGCCGTTCCGACCCTACCCATCGAGGCAGGCCACGATGTTGGCCGATTCACTGCACAGGTTCGGCAATGCGTATCTCCGAAACGTAAACGGACATCGAGAAGACACGGACCGATGCGTCATCACCGACCACCACATCGAGGAATGACCGACCGTTGCCGGTACTACCCGGCCAGTTGCCGTTAAAAGTGCCGGTGAACACTTCCGAATCAGTCGTCACTCGGTATTTCAAACCGGACTCCA
>CAXMPS010000274.1:0-3386 GCA_964194995.1 uncultured Gammaproteobacteria bacterium
GCCGTTATGCGCTAGCTGATGGGGCTTGTCCGCTTAGGTACGTCGGCTATCAAGCTGGGTCGGTGACTGGTCTCCACATGGAGGTTGCGTCTGCGGCGATCTCGGATACGGAGACGATGTCGCCAGTGACATTGTTCGCGGTTACCCATTCCTGGGCGTCGCTGTGCGTGGTGAAGAAGTTGACAAGGGGGCACCAGTCTTCGGTGACGTTTCCGCCCTCGTATCCGCCGAGGATGAAGAGGGTGGCATCGTCTTCGGGTTGCCCATTGACGACCTCGATGTGGACCCGTCGGCCAGTTTGGGGGTCTGTGGATCGGATGGTCCCGGTTGCATTGAGCGCGCCGAGTATCCCAACTGCGTCGAGGGCGCACCAGGTCCATCGTTTCTGATCCCCGATGGTGATCTCGTGTTGGGTGGGAGACACGGTGAGTCCAGCGACGCCGAGCAGGCGGCCTGCATCGTCCACCTGGACTCGACCTTTTGCTTGTTTGACGAGGCGCTCAACGGTGGCGAGGTCAAGGTCGGCCGCATCGGCTAGTTCGGCAAGTCCGACGGGTTTGCCAGTATCAAGCAGCAGACGAAATCCAGCGGCGCGTACCCGAGCTAGGTCAGTTGTCGCCGTTGTGGACTGGATCTGGCGGAGCGCCTCGCTCGTGCTTTGCCGCTGTGGTGTGCAGCAGTTGGCTGTCGCTTCCGCCGGGACATCTGCGGTGTCGTGCCGTGTTGGGAGTTCGCAGCAGTTCAGGTTGGAGGTGGTCACCGTGGTCTCCTTTCCATAGAGTATCTTCGGTGGAATAAAGCATCGAGATTATTCGATGTATTCCCTATGGAGGAGATTCCAATCTCAAAACTGAAACAGATCACCTGTGAATGCGACACCGAGGTCGCGTGCTGTGTCGCCCTCGACACCGAACCGATCGACACGGTTCACGCAGAAGACCTCGCTGAAGCCTTCGCTGCGTTGGGGGACCCGTATCGGATGGCAATCATCCACCTCATCGCCGCCACCGGCGAACCCGTCTGTGTGGTCGATGTGGAGCGACACCTGCCGCTCGCCCAATCCACGGTGAGCTACCACCTCAAAGCGTTGCTCGACGCCGGGGTAATCGACCGAGAGAAGCGGGGACGGTGGAGCTACTACTCGCTCAACCCCGACCGTCTCACCCACCTGACCGGCTCGCTGACCGAATACGGCAGCCGCGTCGCTAACTGAAAGGAAGGCAGGCTGTGGAGATCACGCTGCAGCACTTCAACGACTGTCCCAACTGGCTCACCACCATGGAGCGGATCGAACGAGTTGTCGAAGCCGCCGGAGTCGATGCCTATGTGCGTGTTCAGCTCGTCAATACCCCTGCCGCCGCCGAAGCCCACAGTTTCCGTGGCTCGCCCACCATCCTCATCAACGGGACCGACCCGTTCGCTGACCTCGACGCCCCTGTTGGCCTCTCCTGTCGGGTCTACCTGACACCCGAAGGCATGGCAGGGTCACCCACTCTTGATCAGATCAGCACCGCCATCACTGGGATTGGAGCGAACCCATGACCACCAGCACGATCCCGCAGGGCGATCTCGCTCTCCTCGACCATCCCGTCGCCATAGATCTTCTCGGCTCGGCGATCCCCGCCCGAGTCGGGTACCTCGCCCTTGACGGCACCCCGCGGGTCAGTCCGATGTGGCTCACCTGGAACGGCACCGAACTCGTTTTTGGGGCCGCTGGAACCTCGCCCAAGGTCAAGGCACTCCAAGCCAACCCGCACATCGCCGTGACCATCGACTCAGAGACTGCCCCCTACAAGGTACTCACGATCCGCGGCAAGGCCGAGGTCACCATTGTCGAGGGAGCCGTTGACGAGTATGCCGACGCAGCCCTCCGCTACATGGGACCCAGCCAAGGCGCGGGGTTCCGTGATCACATCAAAGCGACCATGAAGGGCATGGCCCGGGTCACCGTCACACCCGACTGGGTCAGCCTCATCGACTTCCAAACCCGCTACCCCTCTAGTTACTAGAAGGAGAAGGAGACACCGTCGAATGGTCACCGACATCAACCGCCAGACCCTCCTCGACCTAATCGCCTCGGAAGCCCAACTCGTTGACGTGCTCCCCGAACGCATACGCCAATAGCCACATCCCCGGCGCGGTGAACATCCCGCTGAAGAAACTGGACTCCGAGACCACAACCATCCTCCAACGGGACAAACCCGTCGTCGTGTACTGACACGACGGCCTGTGAGACATGTCTCCACGAGCCGCGTGTCGGCTCGAAGCTCTCGGATTCGACCTGGTCTACGACTACACCCTCGGGATCGCGGACTGGAAGGCAGCCGGACTCCCTATCGAAGGCACCGCCCCACAGATACAGCGCGTTGCCGATGCCACCCGACCCGACATCCCCGCCGCCAAACCAGTTGAACCGCTAGGAGCCGTATGGGACCGCACATCGACAGCGGGCTGGAACGAAGCCCTCGTTGTTGACTGCGACGGGCTCGTGATCGGACGACTTCGAAGCTCGGCGTGGCAACAAGACCCAGAAGTGGCTGTCGAGGAAGTGATGGAGCCTGGCCCAACAACAGTACGACCGAATGGCGCACTCGCAGACCTTGTCGAACGCATCGAGGCAAACGGGACCGACCTCGTCACCGTCACCACACCCCAAGGAACACTCATCGGTGTAGTCCTCCGAGAAGACGCACAACGACTCGTCACCGGCGAACCCCCCAAACAAGTCTGGATTGACTGCGACGGATGTCCCGGACAATGGAGACTGCAACCGTCAGCACAGACCACCTCAGCAGGTAGCGCATAACCGGCAATATGCGCTCCCTGCGTGTCGGTGTCCGGAGGCAGGAACGGTGCTCCAGCGCCGATCACAAGATCGATGTGAATTGTAGCCAAGCACGATGGATCGTGGAGCTCAGAGGATTTGGACCTTCACCGCGCTAACTACGGTTAGCCGGAATCTGACCATCCACACTGTGGTGTCGCGAGCCGCGAGGTGACAAGAACGGATCCCCTCACTCGGCACGATATTCGAGCCCGAAAGCGATCGAATCTCGTAGAGCTGACGGGATTCGAACCCGTGGCCCCTTGACTGCCAGTCAGGCTCGGAGGATTCCGGCTGGTCCCGGATGATCCTCTTTTGTGGCCCCTGCCTGGGGTTTCGCGGAGTCCTCTTCACGGTCCATCCCGGCTCGTCCCGACAGGTTCGCGGGAATCCGTTGTCAGGATGTGGTCAGGTTTTGCGAATTCGAGTCACCATTTCGGACACTGGATCGACGGCTCCGATCGCCGGTTCGGTGTGGATCGATCGCAGGCGCGGAGTCGGAGGACCGGTGTGTTGTGAGCGGATGCGGCTGCCGGATGCACGACGGGAGTGGGGATAGTGA
>CAXMPS010000275.1:0-2774 GCA_964194995.1 uncultured Gammaproteobacteria bacterium
CGGTGACGGCCTCGAAGAGACCCTCGACCCCGTTCGCAGCCAGTACAAGGAGGCGTTTGTGGTGATTCGCTGCGAGTGGGACGACAAGACTTGGAGTCGGTGTCCTTACATCTGGGTAGATAAGGACTTTGCCCTGGTCAGGGGTTATCACCAGGGCTACCCGAAGAAGCTAGGCGACATCTGGATGACCCGGCCGATAACGGTGGGTCGGGCCGGCCCCCGGTTAGAAGAGGGAGGCCGATTCGGGATGACCCTCGGTGCCGCCGGTCGGCGTCTGGCCGAGGCGACTGTGACGCTTTCGGAACAGGGGACTTCACCTGGGTTCGTAAACGGGCACCCCATGCTCCACAACCGGATTTGGCCTTCGATCGAGTCGGACGGCTCTCGATCGATGGACGAGTTGGTGACCATGAGCGGTTACGACGGAGAGATCGCCGACGTCTGGGCCGGGCAGGCCACCATTGAGCTCTTCGAGTCACCCTCAGAGGAATTGTCGCTTCTCGAGCCGGAAGAGGTGATCGGCGGGTTCTATCACCGGGTCGGCGTTTCCTGGAAGGGCGGAACCACCCTGCGGTCCACCCCATGACCGAGGTTGTTGTCCTTATTGCCGCGGGCGCGATTCTCGTGATCACAACGGTTTCGGGCCGTTTGCAGCGATTCTGGCTGACTGAGCCGCTGGTCGCAGCGGTGTTTGGCGTAGTGCTCGGCCACTTCATCATCGGCCCGGTCGACCTGACCGAGCCTGTGTTTCTCGCATTTTTCGAACTGACTCTGGCCCTGGTTCTCTTCAGTGATGCGTCACGAGTGAGCGTTCGACAGTTGAAGGGCACCTATGCGTGGCCGGCGCGCATGTTGACACTGGGTCTGCCGCTGGCAATTGCCCTTGGTACCGCTGCCGCGGCCTGGCTGCTTGGTCTCCCGCTTGGGTTCGCTTTGCTCCTTGGAGTTGTGCTGGCGCCTACGGACGCTGCCCTCGCTGAGCCGGTCTTGGAGAACAAGTCGGTCCCGGCCCGGGTACGTCAGACGTTGAACATCGAGTCCGGTCTAAACGACGGCTTCGCCGTTCCTGCCCTCCTGATCGCGATCGGTCTTCTCGAGGCCGAGGAAGGGATGACCACACCAGGGCAGGCGGTCCTGGTTTTCATCCAGCAATTGGGGATTGGGATTGTCGGTGGGGTCGTTCTCGGGCTACTCGGAGCGTTGATCATCGGTAGGGGAGTCGAGCGGGGTTGGATGAATCCTCTACATCAAAAGATCGCCGCGCTCTCGCTTGCTCTGGCCGGCTTTGCCGGTGTGCAGCTGCTCGGTGGTTCGGGATTCGTCGCAGTATTCATCGCTGGCGGGCTTATGAGTCATCGGATCGAAAAGCGCCCTGATTATCTCTATGAGTTCGCCGAAACCGAAGGTCACGTAATGGTCACCCTTGCGTTCCTGTTCGTTGGCGCGGGGCCGTTGGCCGAGATGATCTCCGGCGGCATCTCCTGGAAAGCTGTGCTCATGGCTGTAGTGGCTTTGGCGGTGGTTCGTCCCATTGCCATCTGGATTTCGCTGCTTGGTCAGAGATTAATGGCGTCAACGGTGGCATTTCTCGGCTGGTTCGGGCCACGGGGTCTGGCGACGATCGTTTTCTATTTATTGGCTGTCGAGGAGGTGCCCGAGGTGCCAACTCTCATGACCGAAGCGGTTTTCGCGACTGTGGCGCTCTCGATTTTGGCACACGGCGTCACGGCGGTACCGGCGTCGGCGCGGCTTGCGCGAAGATTCGACGGGATGGAAGACGAGGAGGACATGCCCGAAATGGGCGATTCAATCGAATTTCCGACACGCAGAGGTCAGTGATCTAAGAGACGCTGTCTTCGCTGATCTGAAGTGTCTTCAGGTCGGAGTGGAAATCGAGTGCGTAGTCGCCGCCTTCACGTCCGATTCCCGAAATGCCACAGCCTCCAAACGGAGCGGTTAAGTCTCGGACCAGATATGTGTTGACCCAGACGGTTCCGGCGCGGATCCCGGCGCCGGTCCGTTGCGCCCTTTGCTCCGAACCTGTGTAGACAATTCCTGAGAGGCCGTAGGCGGTTGAATTGGCGAGAGAGATGGCCTCTGTCTCATCCTCAAATGTTTGATAGGTGAGCACCGGCCCAAAAACCTCTCGTTGCACGATTTCGGACTGATTCGACTTTGGCATGATGAGCGTTGGTTCATACCAGAGACCATCGTCCTTCCAGCGTTCACCGCCACGCATGATTCGGTCGCCGGCCCCGCGAGCGCGGTTGACAAATCCCTCGACCCTCTTGAGATGGTCGGGGTGAATCATCGGCGAGATTGTCGTCGCGGGGTGGCGACTGTCTCCGAGGACGTGCTCATCGGTGTATTGGTTGAACAGCTCCAAGAACTCTTCGGACACCGACTTCTCGACCAGTAGACGGGTGCCGGCGATACAGGTTTGGCCGGAGTCGTCGTACTGACCTGCCGCCTTGCTCGCGGCTGCTTCGAGATCTGAGTCGGCAAAGACGATCAGAGGCCCCTTGCCACCCAGCTCCGCGGTGAAGGGTGTGATGTTCCGGGCGGCGGCCACACCGATGTGGCGAGCCGTCTCTGGTGACCCGGTAAAAGAGATTCGTCTCACCCTCTTGTCCCCCACCAGGGCGGCTCCGACCTCATCGCCGATGCCGTGCACGATGTTGAGGACACCTGGGGGCAATCCTGCCTTGTCAGCCAGGTCGGCGAGGATCGATGCGGAGAGGGGTGACCATTCTGCGGGCTTGAGAATCACAGGG
>CAXMPS010000276.1:0-3081 GCA_964194995.1 uncultured Gammaproteobacteria bacterium
GGTCACTTGGATTCGAGCTTGCGTCGGGAGGGCCCGATGCGGAGTTCACGACGTTCCGAGTCGGCGGCCAGTACGTAAACATCATCGTCGCCGCGGGCGAACCGGGCTGGTGGGGGCGGGTGATCTTCTGGGTGGCGAACGTCGACGAGATCTACCGGCGGGCAACCGAGGCCGGATGGTTGCCGGAGGCGCCTCCCCGCGATGCCGAGTGGGGTGAGAGGTATTTCCATCTCCGCGATCCTGATGGTCATGAGCTGAGCTTTGCCCGCCGGTTGACTGAATGAGCGGTGCTATCGGGACTCCGTCGCGAAGCCACGCTCCTGCCAGGCGCTGGTGCCTCCCGTGATGGACCTGGCGTTTTTATAACCCAAGCTGTTGAGGTACAGAACTCCGGACAGTGATGTGTTGCCGACTTGACAGACGCTCAGCACCGGTGCCTCGCGATCCTCGGGCAGCTCGCCAAGATGGTCGGGAAGATCGAGGAGAGGAATGTTGATCGCGCTGGCTATGTGCGACTGGCCGTAGGTGTCGGGATCACGTACGTCAACCACCAGGGGTCTCTCGCGCTCCCACAACTCGTGAGCCGAGTCGACATCGATCGTTAGCTCAGGGTTGTGCCGTGCGTTTTCGATCATGGCGTCCAAGAGCTCCTCGCGCCTGCTCTTGGATGTCACCGGCGGAGCACCCAAACCCGGGAGATGTTTCACAACCGACGACGCATACTTGAAAACACTGTCTGCGAAAATCACGACAACGCGGTGGCCCGGCTCGTCTGGGATCGCCCTGAGTGCCCCCGCCAAAGCAAGCCCCGAACTGGGTCCAGCGGGAATGCTCTCCTCTCGATTTAGCCGCAGACACATGTCATAAGCCTGACGATTCTCGACCTCGACGAGTTTGTTGTACTCCTCGGGTTCGAAGAATTCTGTCTGCCTCAGTTGACGGATACTTCGAACGCCGGGGATGTCATGTCCCTCGGTGGGGTGCACGCCAATGATCTTGATGTCTGCGTTTTTCTCCTTGAGGAATCGGCCGACACCGCTGATCGTGCCGCAGGTACCGAGAGCGGCCACGAAGTGGGTCACCGTCCCAGAGGTTTGGCGCCATAGTTCCGGTCCTGTGGTCTGGTAGTGGGCTTCAGGGTTGGCTCGGTTGCCGTATTGGTTGAGCATGACGACGTCGGGCTGTGCCGCTAATTCCTTGGCCCTGGCAATGGCCCCCTCCGGCGCTCCGGGAGCAGGGCACAAATCATCGTCGAGCTCTTCTACCTGCGCCCCGAACAGCCGGAGCATCGTCTTCTTCTCCAACGGGATCGCGTTCGACAGGGGAGTGGTCAGCGGGTATTGGCTTGCGTTGGCGATCATCGTCAGACCCAGACCCGTGTTACCCGAAGTGGGCTCGACGAGTCGCTGGCCGGTCCGGATCGTTTGGTCGGACTCCGCCTCGCTCAACATTCTGGAAGCGATCCGGTCCTTGACCGAGCCGAACGGGTTGTACCACTCGAGTTTGGCGAACACTTCCGTGTGGTCGTAGCCGAGCACGTTGTTCAAACGCACCAAAGGTGTTGGATTGTCGACGCCGGGGAGCAACCCGAAAATCGACTCGTAAGTACGCAAGGTGTCTTCGTTCACGTCCTCGCACTCCTCAAAGTCGAGGGTGGGATTGACATTACAGGCATAAGGAAACTGTCGTCACTCGATCAACTGCCAACGATCAGCTTCTTGGGTGGGCTCGCCTCAGGGCCCTTCAGTGGGGCTGATGTCCTGGGGCGATTGGGCCGTTTCTCGTGAGGCGGAGACAACCTGAGGATTGTTGCGGAACCCGATCTGGCGGTGGGAGAGATCGCAGAACGGCTGGTTCTGACTGGCTCCACATCGACACAGAGTGAAACGTGGGCCAGCGGTGAACAGGTTGCCTCGAGCATCTCGAACTGCGATGTCGCCGCGCACCATGAGCGGCCCGTTAGGCCACGGAATGATTGTGGTCTGCGAGGGAGCCTCCTCGCCGGGAGCTCCGTCGGTCCGCTCGTAGGTGAGAGCACCCGTCGGGCACTTCTCGACGGCGTGTGCGATCGCGTCGGCGTCGGCGTTCTCGATCGCGATCCAGGGCTTGTCCGCGACATTGAAGACCTGCGGAAGCGCGTTGAGGCATGCAGCGGTGTGGATGCACAAGTCCGAATTCCAATGCACCGTGATCTTGTCGCTGCGGTACGACCGTTTGACCATCAGACCAGAACCTCCTTGGTCATTAGAAGACATCCACACGGTAACTACACGTGAAAGGTGCGAGCATGGTCCTGGGAGCCCCAGAGCTATTCGCTGCCGCGAGGCGCCAGCGCGTTCGAGCCTGCGGCGAAGTTGAGGAGATGCTATTTGCGTGTTCGCGTATCTGTGATGATGGTCCGACTTTCATTGGGTTGAGTTGGTGGCGCCTGGCCGTCGATCTGATCAACGGCATTAACCAGCAGACTCCTAACCGGTGTGGATTTGTACGTCAGGGAATGCCCCAACGAAGGCAAACCAGAAGGTGGTGCGGCTCGGGATCGGCTGCAGGGCCGTGCCCTCGTAGGCACCCGACACGGCAACGCCGGAATGGGTCCAGATGGAGCCCGTCCCGGCATCGACCAAATCAGCGCCTCTGCTCTGGAACTCCAACGTCTCACCGTTCACTACCGCACTGAATACCGTTGCTCCACCGTCGGTCGGGAGGATCACGATCGACTCCCCTCCGATGCTGTCGTTGATCGGATCGGTCATGTTGTCGACGGGATAGGCCCGGGCACCCTCGGCGAGGACGACGCCGACGACGAGGGCTGACGGGGGGAGCCGGGCGTCGCGCGCCGCCTCGCCTACCGGGAACGCAAACCGCCCCGAATCCAGGATCTCGCCGTAGTCGGCGAACGCGTCACGCTCGTATGGCCGGGTGTATCCGGTGTCGCGCGTTAGCACCAGAGTCTCGGGATACTGGGACGCCCAGTCTGCCCAGGTAGCCACCGTTGACGGCAGCGGATCGAGCCGGGCGCCAGTCAGCGGTCCGACGATGGCTGTTCCTGCGACCTGCCACCAATAGGATCCGGTGCTGCGG
>CAXMPS010000277.1:0-4647 GCA_964194995.1 uncultured Gammaproteobacteria bacterium
TGCTCGCCCGGTGGCTCGGCGGTGTTCGAGAAGACCCGCTTCTGGTCGTAGCCGGATTCGCTCATCCGGGCCGATTCTCGTCGCATGGCGAGCTCAGCCCCACCCGAACCGAGTCGGTCCACCCCTGCGGACGACGATCCGGCCCTCGATAGCCGGCGGCGTCAAAGAACCAGGAAGGCGCCCGATCCGTGCGGACCGGGCGCCTTCTGCAGTTGCTCGATCTCTCCATGCCCGCGATATTTCGGTGCCCTCCTCCGCCGTTAGGGTCGTGACGCGCAATACGGGTGAGCTGCAAATGCCACGGATACTCGATTACAACGGCCAGGACGCCGACCGAACGGTGACCGTTGCCACGATTGTGGCTCTCAGAGAAGGTGCGACACAGCTCGCTCAGGTGACCGCATCAACCGCGGACGAGGCTGCGGCAGCAGAAACCGCCGGTATCGAAATGATTGTCTGCTTGGCAAACGCTGTCTCAGCCGTCCGGCAGGGTTCTTCACGACTGTTCGTGACAGCGGCAATCGACTTCGATGGTGCCGTCACCGAGGACGACCTGCTCGGTGACGCGTTTAGGGCGCTGTCAGCCGGGTCGGATGCGGTGATCACGGCACGAGGTCTGGCTTCGGTCCGGCGATTGGCCGATGAGGACATCCCGGTCATGGGCCATCTCGGTTTCGTGCCCAAGAAGTCGACCTTGTACGGCGGCGTTCGATCGGTCGGCAAGACCGCAGATGAAGCGGCGAGACTCTGGAAACAGTTCCGAGACCTCGAAGACGCGGGGGCGTTCGCCGTCGAATGTGAACTCATCGCCGCCGAGGTGATGTCGGAGATCAACAAGCGAACCGGCATGGCGACGATCTCGTTGGGTTCGGGCCCCGACGCCAATGTGATGTTTCTTTTCATGTCTGACATATGCGGTGAAGGCTCACGGATCCCCCGTCACGCGCGCGTGTACGCCGACATCGCGGCACTCCATCAGCAGATCGTGCAGGAGAGGACTGCCGCCCTCACTGCCTTCCGAGCCGACATCGCAGCCCGTCGATTCCCCGATGAGACCGAAGTTGCCCACATCGACCCGGGTGAGCTGGCTCAGTTCGTCGCAGCGCTCGAAGGTGATTGAGCGCAACAGGAAGGCTGACATCGCTCCGCAACGGATCCCTCGGCTCAAGGCGTTCACACCATGGACGAGACGGCGTGCGGAACCGCGTCACAAGTACGGTGGCTTCGGTGATCTCAGCTCTCACAAAACTGCTTGAAGCGGGCGATGCCTTCTTCGATCCGGTCAACCCCGATGCCTGAGTAGGCCAAGCGGATATACCGCTGACGTTCATCGCCGATGGTGCGTCCAAAGTGGTCCCGCGTCGTGAATGAGACTCCTGTGGCGTACAGGGCTGCCCTGCGGAACTCTTCGTAATCGTCGGTGCCCTTCCTGGCCATGGTCTCCGTGACGTTGGGATACAGGTAGAAGGTCGTATCCGGCGTAAAACACTGGACACCTTCAATTTGGTTGAGTCCGGCGACAGCGACATCGCGGCGTCTTTGCAACTCGTCCACAATGCTCCGCACTTCGGTCTGGTCGCCCTGCAGGCCTGCGAGGCCCCCGTACTGCACGAAATGGTTGGAACAGGACTCGTCGTTCACGTTGATCTCGGCGATCACGTCGACGATTTCGTTCGGACCGATGCATGCGCCCAGTCGCCACCCGGTCATCGCGAACTTTTTCGAGAACGTGTACAGAATCACCGAACATTCCGCCATTCCCGGCTGGCTCACAAAGGACTTGCTCACACCGGTGTATCGGATATCGAAGTACGCCTCATCAACGAGCACGGAGAGATGGTGACGGCGCACCAATTCGGCGAGTTGCTCGTGCTCTTGTGGAGAACATTCCGCTCCGGTCGGGTTGTGCAGGTCGTTTAACACCAATAGCCGCGTCTTGTCGGTGATGCCACGCTCGAGGGAGTCGAAGTCGATCTCGAAGTTTGCGGCGCCCTCCACATACCCGTAGGGGATCGCCACACCCTCGTTGAACTCAATCTGGGATCGGTAGATGGGAAAACCCGGGTTCGGGTAGAGCACCTCGTCCCCCGGGTTGAGCAGCGTCAGGAAAAACTTGCCGATGGTCGGCTTGCCACCTGGCTGGATCACAACGTTCTCCATGGCGTACTCAACACCACGCGACGCCGTCACATCTGCGGCAACTGCTTCACGTAGTTGCGGGATGCCCGCGTAGGGGGCATACCCGGTCTTGCCTTCGCGTAGAGCTCGCAGGGCACCATCAACGACCGTCGACGGCGTGGCCAGATCGAGATCGCCGAGATGGAAGGCAAAAACATCGTTGCCATCGTTGGCGAACGCTGCGGCTTCCCCGGCGACGGCAAATGCAGTTTCCGTACCAAGACGGGCGATTCGATCAGCGATCTGCAACCTGGTCTCCTTCGATCGGACGGCTGTATGAGCCCAGCAGCTTGGCCGGGTGGCGACGAGACATCGTATCGAACAAGCCCTGAGGCTCGCCGTTCATCCGATCACTTCAGTGCACTCGGATCGGAGGGGAGGAGTTTGCGCCGGCTTTCAGGCCCCGGCATGGCACGGACCGACGAACCTAAGTGGCGTTCAACCATCTCCGCCGGCGTAGCGGATGTAGCGGTCAGCTGAAGCGGCCACCGCCTCAGCCGCACCCGCGGAGATGTTGCGGCCCCACCAGCCTCCATAGATGCGGTCGTACTCGTACGCCGCCAATCTCCCTTCGATGTCCCGAATGGTGGCCGGGTCGAGCGGGATCAGGTTCGGATAACTCCGCATGAAGCTGACCGCCCGTCGGTCCATGACGACCTGGATCGTGTCTCCGGACAGGAGTGCACCCCGACCTCCGGCGCCGCGCGCCCAGTGCAGAACTGCACTCCCCTCGAAGTGCCCACCGCACCGAATCAGGGTCAGACCGGGCAGCGGAATGACCTCGTCGTCGTAGAACCGATACTCAGCGTCGGTTCGCTGCACCCAAGCGCGGTCGGCTGAGGGGAGGAGGATGGGTGCGTCATCGAACGTATGGCTCCACTCGACGAGGATGCCGTAGAAGTGCGGGTGCGAGGCGCTGATCGCCTGCACTCCTCCGAGATTCCGCACATGACCGACCGTCTCTTCATCCAAGTAGCTCATGGGGTCCCACAGCAGGTTTCCGTGGTCCGTCTTGACAAGCAAGGTCCGTTGACCAATGGCGAACCTGGGCTCGGTGCCGATGCCCCACAGGTCGGGATCGACTTCCTCGATACGGTTGCGGTATCCAGCAGCACGCATCTCGGGGAGCGTGGTCCAGGATTGGCCTCCCCATCCGACGTACTGGCGCTCGTCGGCGCATATGGCGCACACATCTGCAATCTCTTCGCGCTGTACACCACATGTCACACAGATCGGTTGCTCCACACTCGCTCCGAAGGTTGGGCGGCCCCGTGCATGGTCGCAGGTCTCGGTCGAGCGTCTACAGCAGGGCATGGGCGGAGGTTGTCGAACTAGCGATTGAGCACCAGGGCCATTGCAATGCCGAGCAGCCCAAAAGTGACTCCCGACGTGCGCTATCTGCCGGACCCAGCGCTGGCGGTCGGCGACTGGTGGGCTACAGGAGGACGAGTTGGATGGGGGTAGGCGGATCGACAATGAGTTCGGGTGCCACCGTCTCGAGGATCGCGACTCGGGTGAGTTCCTCCGTTGACCGTACCGATACGGCGCCACTCTCTCGGTGTTCTTCCCACCATCGCTGGACTTGCAGCACATTCGCCTCTCGCTCAACGTCCTTTGGAATTTCTCCGTTTGGTTTCATAGGTTCGGATCAAGGTAGTTACGGCTGTGTAGTTCGCCAAGGACTCGCACTCTACGCGCTACCTCGGATTGACTTGGGTGAGCTGATTCAGGGAGATCGATGGAGTACCAGATTCGCCGCTACCGCATCGCTGACGGCAAGCTCGACGAGTTCATCGAAGCCTGGAGGGCGGGTGTGGTTCCGCTGCGAGCAAGGTTTGGGTTCCGGTTCCATGGTGCTTGGCCGATCGAGGAGTCGAGCGAATTCGTGTGGGTGATCAGCCACGACGGCGAGGACGGTTTCGCCGCCGGCGACGCTACCTACTACGGCTCGGAGGAACGCAGACGGCTCTCACCCGATCCTGCGGTCCACATTGTCAGTAGCCAGGCAGACACAACCAGCCCGATTCTCTGACCGGCACCCGCCCATCTCGGCACATATGCGCTACAGATCTGGTCGTTTGCAGCGGTCTTCTGCCGCCGTGATGCCTGCGCCGGAAGGTTGACGGATTCTTGGTTCTCTCCTCCAACTACCGTTACTTGGGGGAATGGAGCAAGGTGACGACGAGTAGCTTTGAGCAACGTCGGTGTTTTCAATGTGGCGTGGTCTTCGACTTCGGTGCCGAGGTCTGTCCGTCCTGTGGCCACGATCGGGTGTTTGATCCACCACGTCTCAATGATCCACGCCCGGTGAGTGTCATGGAGCGAATGATGCTCACGATGCTGTACATGGAGGATCGGGACCCCAAGTGGTGGCACAGCCTCGGGCGTGTCCTGATCCTGGCAGCCGTGGCGTTTGTCGCCTACGTACTCTGGCTATCGGTGTCGGCCTGAGATAGCGGGGTCTTTGGT
>CAXMPS010000278.1:0-1542 GCA_964194995.1 uncultured Gammaproteobacteria bacterium
GACCTTATGCTCGGGGAACCCGGCCACGAACGCAAGGTTCGAGAGTTGCCCGTATCCCGAGGCATCGAGTACAGCCGAGACGTCGGGTGGAAAGCCGTCGGAGGCTTCCCAACAGTTGGCGAGCGTCCTTGCCGACTTGCCAACCTCCCACTGTTTCTCAGGATCCGCGAGAAGCTGCTTCCACGAGGCGGGTCCGTTGCCGGGGAAGTAGTACGTCATGAATACCAACATAGACGGCGGCTGTGACACCAGCTGGGCGATTCGAGCTTGTCTTCTCCGATCCGCGCCTTCTGATACAGCTTGGTCGGGGCAGTGAGTCTTCACAGCTCGTTCCGGGTCATTCCCGGTCGCCTCGGCCATCCCAACCCGACGTGGCCGCTCTCGATGACTGAGCGAGTCGGTGACTGCCGCCACCCGTCCGAGGTCAAAGGGTGTCTGTCGAGCAGCGAGAACGAAACGACTGACCCCGATCCGTCATTCATGCCCAGCAGGGAGACTTCACGATGACCCATGACGAGCAGGCCTCGGTGGAGGAGACCTTCAAGATCTACCCGGACTTTCACGCAGAGCTACTCGGTCTCGTCGCCGAGAGCGACCGGGTCTTTCAGTACTGGACGTATTCGGGGACACATCTCGGTTCGGTGTCGGAGTATGTTCCACCGACGGGAAAGCGGGCTGACTGGCGAGCCTTTTCGGACTACCGGTTCGCCGAGGGTGTGATCGTGGAGGCCACGCAGATCCACGGCACGTACGAGCAGTATCTCCAGCTCGGACTTATCGAACACCCGGGCCCGACAGACTCACTGGTCCGTACCCGCCCATGTCGGCACATATGCGCTACCTGGATCCAAGTGGCGACTGGCTCTTGCCAGTCATGCGCGATCCGACTCCTGCGCCTCGGTTTACGATCGATCCATGGCCGACTCGCCCCGAACCCGCCGCGAGCCACCGCAGTTCCGGCGGGTATTGGTCCGCGGCGTCGAATCCCTGACCCCCTACATGGTCCGTATCACGTTCCGCGGAGAAGAGCTGAATGGGTTCACGGTCGCTCAGCCTGCGGCCAGCTTGCGTCTGCTGCTTCCGACTCCGGGGACAACCAGGCTCGTGATGCCAACATGGGACGGCAACCTGTTCCTACTCCCCAATGGTGAGCGAGCCACGATTCGGACCTTCACCCCGCGGCTGTCCGATTCGGCGGCCAACGAGCTGAGCGTTGACGTCGTCATCCACGAAGCCGGCGCGGCATCCAACTGGGTTCAGCAAGCACAGGTTGATGACCCAGCGGCGATCTCGGGTCCCGGCCGCGGCTATGTAATCGATCCCGCCGCGACCGGCTTCGTCATAGCCGGTGACGAAACGGCGATACCGGCGATCGGTCAGCTATTGAAAGCATTCCCACACGACCGCCAGGTACGCGTCATCATCGAGGTCAGACACCTCGAAGCGCGCATCGGCCTCTCGGACCACCCCTCGGCAAGCGTAGATTGGCTCGAGCTTCCTCCCGGAGCTGTTCCCGGGGCATCCCTGACCGAAGCGCTTTCG
>CAXMPS010000279.1:0-1864 GCA_964194995.1 uncultured Gammaproteobacteria bacterium
TGTTATTGGGTTCCGCTTGGTGAAGAAACAGCGGATGCCGAAATCGCCTACTCACCACATGGGACACGCTTGAGGATCTCGATGCGCATCCGACATTGGGACGCGCTAGGCGGTCTCGGGCGAGGCGTTGGGATCGTCGAAGGCGTCGAGCAGCTCGGTTTTCCCTGATGCTCGCATCTCATTGCGCCACCGGGTGAAGGCGAGACCGCCGAAGGGGATCGGTGTCAACCAGGTGAGGATCCGGTAGACGAAGACGGCGGCTGCGACCTGGTCGGCGGCGCCACCGCCGGCAGCGGCATTGAAGGTTGCGATCAGGACAGCCTCGGCGATACCGGGCATGTTGAAGATCGGAATTACGGTGATGGCCATCGTCACGGCGAACGCCGCAAAAGCCACCGTCCAATGCAGTTGGTCCGTGGTGATGCCCACGAACCGAAGGGCTAGAAGCAGCACGAGGAACGAGGCCACCCTTGCCGTAACTCCGGCAATCGTGCCAATTGCTGTCTGTTGCCTTAGCAGTGCGGAGGATTCCTCGCGGAACTCGAGCACGAGCTGACGAAAGTCGGTCTGGACCTCGCGCCGGAAGATCCCAGACACCCAGCGCATTACCCGGCCCAACATTTCTCCGATGCGTGCAGCGAGGTCGGGAGACCTCAACACCAGGTACAAAACGAGGGCCCCTACTGCCACCACCACGAAGGCAATGATCGCTAGCAGATCGAGATCGTCGTTCCCTACCCGTCGAATGGCGAGAAAGAGTACGGCGGCGATAGGAAGAATGAGCTTGCTCAGGGCGGTGAAGACCCAGCTTGCGACCGTCGCTGACGTCGCCTCGCCGGTTGAGAAACCCCACGATTTGCTCATTGGTACCGGGCAACAAGATCCAGCCCGCCGGGTGGGATGTTGGTCAGCGTCTCGGACACGAGAAAGAGTTGGGTGCCTTGGCCGATGCTCAGGCCTGGCTGAGCGGCCATGTACACCCAGCCTTCCGGGATGAATCGCAGGAGGGCCACAACAATGAGGATGACCCACTCGAGGGCGCTGATAGTCCCGATCGCCCGGAACACCGCCTCGTAATCGATGAACTGTGGCAGCACCCACCCGAACAGAAAAACCACAACTGCCAGACCGAAGACGATCGGAAGCAGCCGCTTCCAGAGTGGGGCTTTCTCCGAGACGCGGCCTTCTTCGGGAGGCTCGGACAGGTGTTGGGCGTCAGTCATCTCCAGACCACGCTAGTCCAGAGCGCAACTCCCAAATGGCCGCCTCGTCGTTCATCGAGTACACGCGGGATGCCTCGGAGACTCCCGACGCGCGTTTGCGTGTTCCTTTCCCTGTTACTGGTTGAAGGCGGGGGCGGTCAGGCCTCGCGCGCCTCCGTGGTGTCGGTGGCAGCCTCGGACTCGTACCAGTCGGCATAACGGTTGGCACCCGGTACCGCAGACAACCCGTGCAGATAGACACTGAGCGCCACGGTGACGGTCATGATGAGCACGATGATGTCGTTGCCGGGCAGCCCTGCTTCCTTGATGACGATGGTGGCGAGGATCACCGAGGCGATGCCGCGGGGGCCGAACCAGCCGAGGAAGGCGCTCGTCTGCCAGGGCAGTCGAGCGCCGATCATGCCAGCGCCGCCGCGATCGGTCGCACCAGGGCCAGGCTCACCAGGCCGTAGGCGACCATCTGCCAGGTCAGCCGCGATAGCGCCGGACCGAGAAGAATTGCGCCGAAGACGAAGAAGCTGATCACGGTGAGCACCTGACTCAGCCGGTGGCTGAACTCCTCGACGTGGGAGACCGCAGGTCGAACGACATAACCAAAAGTAATCCCTCCCACCCAGGCAGCGATGAACTCGTTGCCGTGG
>CAXMPS010000280.1:0-1269 GCA_964194995.1 uncultured Gammaproteobacteria bacterium
GCCAGGATGCGCAGAATCTACCGGGCGATACCTGTGAGAGGGACGCGGACTGCACTTCGCCTCTGACCTGTGACAACGACCGGCTTGCGGTTTCATCTTGCGAATGCGTCCTCGCGTGTCCATCGGTGGGTGCGGATCCAGAGTCCGTTCAGGCCGGAGGTGCCTGCAGTCAAACCACGGACTGTGCCCAGGACCTGACTTGTGACAACGAAATGGTCGGAATTTCGTCCTGCACTTGCATGGTCGGAACCGGCGGTACGGGCGGTACCGGCGGTACGGGCGGCTCAGGCGGCTCAGTTGCTGATGTCTTTGCAGATGAAGTCGACGATGCTCTCACGAGCATCAACGATCTTGACTGTCTTGGGAACTGCATTGGGGAGCCTGCGAATGCGACCGGGCCGCCCCAGGGCATGGGTGGCAACACCACCAGCGTGAGTCTTGGGCCAGGCGGCACGCTGGGACTGGTCTTTGTCGACGAGCTTTGCGTCGTGGACGGCGATCCCAACACACCCGACATCATCGTGTACGAGGTGGGCGGTGTTAGCAGAGAGGATTTCTGGGTCGACGCGATCGTCAACGGATCCTTGACGGGGAATCCGGTCCTCTCCAGCGTGGATGACGACCAGCCCCAGCGTCATCTCGATCTCACCGACGTGATAGGTGGTGCCGGCATGGTCGAGAGGATTCAGATTATCGACTTGGACGGCCCCCCGGACGAACCCGAAATGGCTGGTTTCGAAGATGGTTGGGGAGCTGACATCGACGCCGTCGCGTGCTTCTCGCGATGACGGGGCACTGGCGCGCTGGCCCTGACGCTGGCACCGGCGCTGGCGCTGGCGCTAGAGGGGGCCAAGACGGTGCTTGCCCTCGCTACGCCGCCGGTTCCTCGTTCTCCATCGCCGCGGGCACACCCAGGGGGCTGAGCTTCTGGACGAGTGCCGCCCTGCTCTTCACACCCAGCTTGTACATCGCGGACTTCAGCAAGGTGGAGACGCGCGACGTCGAGAGGCCAAGACGGTTTCTGACTCCAGACGCCCGTTGCTTAAAAACCGACCGGAGCGTAGCGTCCGTCTCGTAACGCCTAGCTCATCGATTGGTCGCAGTACGTCTTGCAGGCACGTCTCACCCCGAGGAGGAGCGTATGAGGAGTTCAATGGCTTTCCGGAGTTTGTCAGTACTCGCCATAGTGGTTCTTGGTGTCGCTTCCGGGTGCACAGGAGAAGGAGCCGCATGCGATCCCCTCGACTCGGAGAACACCTGTCCTCAAGG
>CAXMPS010000281.1:0-1713 GCA_964194995.1 uncultured Gammaproteobacteria bacterium
ATCGAAGCCTGGTACAACCGCCGGCGCCTCAGCTCCGTCCTCGGCTACCTATCACCGATCGAATGGGAGAACCACTACCGTCACACCACCAAAACCCTGGCCGCATAACAACGGTGTCCGGCCAGAGGGGGGAACTCCAGGGTGACCTGGCCGCCCATATTGCCGGTTATGCGCTACCTGGTTGGCTGTGCGCCTGACCCGAGTTGGTCGAGTGCGTAGTCGAGAGCCTCGGTTCCGCTCATGGCCGTCCCCTTGACCCAGGCTTGATCGAAAGCCTCCGGATCGAGGGCGGCACGCGCCTTGCTCAGTGTGCTCTCGGCCTCGGCCAGGTTGGTGGGAATCTGCGTCAACGGTGATGCCCCGTAGAGGGCGGTTTGGGCGCCGATGAGGGTGACGGCAATCGAGTATCTCTGCCGCCGGACCGCTACCTCAGCCCAAAGGTGCAACGCAACCGCTGCATGGGGCAGCGACTCATCGTAGAAGGCATCAATGAGCGTGGCGCTCTCTCCAAGGTGGCGTGTGGCTTGGTCGACGTCGCCGCGATCGAGCGCTACTTCCGAGAGGTAGTCCTCAGCTTGGCCGATCCCGATGTGTCGCCCACCAACGTCAGCTCGCTCATGTTGACCTCCCCTCCCCAGCGATTTTCAACTGTACCGGGTCGCTTTTGAACTTGTGAGATCGGTGCCGTCAGCCTGAGAAGGCCAACTGGTCGCCAACGTGGATAGTCCCCGAGTTAATCGGTACCAGTTCAATCCCGGCTCGTCTCTGGTTTTCACGAACAACCGCTTTGAACACCTCACGGTCTAAGAGCAGCTCTCCTTGAGGTCGAGTGGTCATAACGCATCGGGTCTTGAAGTCAGCGGCGGTGAAGCTGACATCGCCCACGCTCACACTTCCGCCCACCCAAGCATCCTCCACGAACCCCTCCTCATCAGCATGGACAAGCAGGTTGGGTCGGAACCGGGCACGCTCAAATGTAGATCCAGGCTGGCGCCGACCGAACTCCCGAAGAGTGGCATCGCTGAGCAAATGCACAGGCAAGCCATCAAAGAATGCTTCCGTAAGCGGAGCTTCAACGATCATCGGGTCTCCCTCACCTGTAGTCGAGTCTGTCGTGTACTCATGTTGGACCGTCTTACCGATTTCGGCCCTCCGAACCTCAACCTTGCGATCCAGCAGAGCTGAAAGGCCCTCAGCCACCTCGTGGCTATCAGCCGGGAACTCCGAACCGTCAGGCAAACCCACCATCACATCATCGTCCACGGTCCATGCCCGACACAGCAACAGTTCGCCGTGGCGCTTAGCACTGAGAGACACACCGGACGCACGATCGACGACAGCCCGCTGCCTATCTCCCTCAACACCGAGCGGACCCACCACGACCTCCTGTAGCGGTTCGCCCCGCAACGACTTGACGGGATATCGCCATAACTCTTGAAGAAACACAAGAAACCTCCGGTCCACTACCGCTCCGAGGCGATCGGTTCCACCGTTTCCCGATCCTAATCTTCACTGTCACCCGAGGTGCAGGATGGGATCGATGTCTGGATGGAGAAGGTCGAGAAGTCAATTCAGCAGTCGGACAGTCTCGGGTGCGACGTTGGGGATGCGGCTGAGGAGCAGCTGTTCTGTGATCGGATGTCTCAACTCGATCCACTCGGGGACGCCGGTCTGGGATTCCTCCATGACATGGTGCCGTGCGACCTGGACCCC
>CAXMPS010000282.1:0-1147 GCA_964194995.1 uncultured Gammaproteobacteria bacterium
ATCCAGAGCTGGGTTGTCTCACCGCCGACAGAGCAGACGACGGCGCAGAAAAAGACTGTCGAGAATGAGTATCGACTGGAGGGCGAACATGAACCCGCTATCGGCGCTATGGCAGCATCCACCATGCGGTGGCGGCGACAAATCCGAGAAGTGAGAGCACAGCCCCAGCCTGTCCGACACGAAGGTTAATGACAGTATCCCCGACTGCTCCCGAGGTGCTAATCGGGAACTTCTCACGACATTTCCAGCAGTACAACACCCCATCGATTGTCGTATGCGCACCGCAGGAGCTGCATTTTCGTTTGATGTTGATCACCGCACTGGTAGCGAACGAACCGGGTTTCCTTCAACTGTGGGTCAGTATCGGCCGGACCGCCGATGTCCCAAGAGGTCGGGCGACCCATTTCAGTGTCGCCAACTCAGCCTCGTCGCCTCGTCGCCTCGTCGCTTTTCGCTTCAGACGGGCTCAATGTCATGACCGTGGCGTTCCACGTGCGAGACACGCACCTGGTCTCCAGCGCCAAAGCTGGCGTAGACATATGCGACGGCCTCACGACCCACCTCGTCCTCGATAAAGGAGATCGAGATGGCTGTTTGGGGTTGACCTTCAGGTCGGATCCAGATCGTTAAGCCCACGTCGGTTTCGACGATTTTCCGGATTGTGCCACGGATCCACTGGGGTTCTACTGGTGTCGGCGGCTTAGCCCCGTCCATGCCTCGTTTGACGATCTGGCTGGCCTCCCCGGCTGTCTCCGCTCGAGCCTTTTCTGGGGTCGCCCCGGCTTCGGCAACTATCCGGTCGCGGGTTTTCGACGCGTCATGGAGCGTGATACGGACCGGTTCTTCGGATTGTCGTGCTTCGTCGAGTTGCTGATCCGGGCCAGCCGCGCCGTCCTTTTCGCTGTCGAGTCTGTAAAGCAGATCGGATGCCTCCGCAACGGTCTTCCGCAGCTGGCGTTCGAGGTCCTTGGAGCGTTTAGTGGAGACGGCGAGCCGCGTTCGGAGATCGTCGACGCGTTCGTCGACCTCGGCGGGGTCGTAGCCAAGACGGACAGTTGTGAATCCGGCTTCGTTGGATTCGCTAGTCAAAGGGGGTCACCGGGCGTGGATCGTTGTCTGCAGCTGGTATCGGCCCACACCCGGATGG
>CAXMPS010000283.1:0-1049 GCA_964194995.1 uncultured Gammaproteobacteria bacterium
GAGAATGAACGCACCGATGATGGTTGTGAGGAAAAGGAGGAGACCCGACAGGTCATGAATCGTCGCCTCTGCCTCGTGATCGGCTTCAAGGAGAATCGAGACAATGTGATGGAGGCCGCCATAGTTCAAGAAGCCAAGACCGGTCAGGGTCATGAGCACGACCGAGGTCGTCACACGGTTGCCTGGTGCTAGTGATCGCCGGAGTCCGAGAGCTAACGCCAGGGTGCCCAGCCCGACGACGAGAAACGCCAAGATCAACAACCATCCGAACCGGCCGAGCCCATATTTGGTGATATCGATCTCGACTGGGTCCAGGTCAGTCTGGATGAAATGCAACACGACGACGGTCACCGCGAAATAGGCGGCCCCGGCGAAACCAATGGTGCCGAGACGGCGGACGGATAAAGCCTGTCTGCCACCTGACGATGCTGATGCAGAAATCAGTAGCCCCCGACGGTCACACTCACCCTACGTGGCGCCCGGCTTGCGCGAGAGGCCGCCCATATCGGCACATATGCGCTAGCTGAGAAAGTTCACGAGGGAGCGCATATTGCCGGTATGCGCTACTTGTTTGGCTGTTCGTCCTGGCCAAGTTCAATTACGGCGTACTCGAGGGCTTCGGGACCACTCATGGCGCTCCCTTCTTCCCACGCCTGTTCGAAGCTCTCCTGGTCGAGTTTGGCCCGCGCCCTACTCAGCGTGTCTTCGGCCGCGATCTTGTCGGTAGGGGGCATCGACATGGGCGACGGATCGAATAGCGCAGTCTGTGCACTGAGCAGGACAATGGCAACGTCGAGTCGCCGCTGCTGCACCGCTGCCTCCGCCCAGTCGTGGAGCGAAAACGCGACAATGAAGGCCGCGAACTCGGGGCCGACTTCATCCAAGAGAGGACGCACCCGCATCGTCGCCGCGCCGAGGTAGATGACCGCACGCTCGACGTCACCCTTATCGAGAGCAACGCGGGATAGGTACGCCTCGGTCAGCCCCGGAAACGCGATCTGTCCACTCAATTCGGATTCAATCTTGAGGGCTTCCCGAAGGTCCGCTTC
>CAXMPS010000284.1:0-1093 GCA_964194995.1 uncultured Gammaproteobacteria bacterium
ACGCATCCTGGGGATCATTGGGACCGTGTTCTTGGCTGTGGGCGTCCTCGTGCTCCTCTTGCTGGTGCCGGTCTTCGTCTCCACGACGTGACGAAATTGGGAGCCGCCGGAATAACCGGGGTCATGCATAGGATCTGACGCGTCGTCTGCCGTTTGGAGCGAACACCGCGCTCGAAGTCCTCGTTTGCGATCCATGCGCGTCTGCGGATTGGGCGTCTTGCTGATCTAGTAGGAGCGGAGGGCGCTGCAGACCGTGTCACAATGATTCCGATGGACGTGCCCACTCGGCCGCAGGGCCTGCTCTCGGCTACGTTCACGACGACTTGGGAACAGGATCGGCAAAGACATGGCTTTACGTCACCGAATGTTGAACGTGTTGCTCCGCCGGGCCTGGACCGGGCAATTTTCTGCGATCCCGTGCAGCCACCTCGGCATGATCAACGACGTCGAACCTTCGTCGCATGTGTGCGACCAGTGCGTGGCGCTGGGTGAGACCTGGCCAGAGTTACGGATGTGCCTGATCTGTGGTCACGTTGGCTGCTGTGAAGACTCCAGATACCAGCACGCGCGGAGGCACTTCGAGGCGACCGGTCATCCCCTGATCATGCCATACGGGATACGGGGGATGAACTGGATCTGGTGTTATGAAGATCGAGCACTCCTCGACCCCGTCTGAGGCGCCAACGGGTGTTCACCGATCGGATGGGGTTAGGTCGGAAGGCTGACGGCGAGAAGTTGCCAGTCCTCTTCGTCCCCCAGACCGGTTTGCTGGGCGCGCCTATCGCTAGGGTTGCGACGCCTCCCACCCAGGAGACGGTCGGTGAACGGAGACCTGCAGACCTCTGAAACCTCCTCAGCCGGGGGTTACGTTGTCCTCGCCGTGCTTTCGGCGGCGATGTTCGTCTATGTGATCGACACCACGCTGATGAACGTGTCGATCTCGGCGCTCGTAGAGGACCTCAATACCACCGTCGGTGAGGTGCAGACCGCCATCACGCTGTACACGCTGACCATGGCCTCATTCATGCTCACCGGGGGCAAGCTCGGCGACATTTGGGGGTCGAAGCGAGCCTTCCGTATCGGGCTCGTCATC
>CAXMPS010000285.1:0-7269 GCA_964194995.1 uncultured Gammaproteobacteria bacterium
AGCGGCACCACCGCGGTGACCGTGCACAGGAGGTCCGGACCGGCCGGAACCCTGATGACGTGGTCGGCCACATTGCCGACGTCGTCGCCCTCCTCCGCGACGAGAACAATGGTCCCGCCGCGCGCCTTCATCTCCTCCATATTGGAGAGGGTCTTGGTCTGGACATGGCTATCGGTGGCGACGCCGACAACAACCACCCCTTCCTCGATGAGTGCTATTGGGCCGTGCTTCATCTCGCCGGCCGCGTATCCCTCGGCGCGGACGTAGGCAATCTCCTTCAACTTGAGGGCCCCCTCCATCGCAACCGGGAAGTCTCCCGATCTACCCAGGAAGAAGTAGTCGCGGGTGTCGGTCCAGGCGCTGCTCAGCTTCTCGATTGCGTCTGAAGTCGACAACACCGACTCGACCTGATCCGGCAGTCGGAGCATCTCCGTTACGAGCACCTCGACAGCGCCGGGGTCGACTGCCCCTCTCACTTGTGCCAGATAGAGACCTAGCAATTGCATCGCCACCAGCTGGGTAGTGAACGTCTTCGTGGCGGCCACACCGATCTCGGGACCGGCCCTCGTGTAAAGAACGGCATCCGCCTCACGGGCCAGGGCCGACTCAACAACGTTGGAAACCCCAATGACCAGCGAACCTTGTGCCCGGGCGTACCGGACCGCAGCGAGGGTGTCGATCGTTTCCCCCGACTGGCTGATCCCAATCACGAGCGACCGGCTGTCGAGCACCGGGTCGCGATATCTGAACTCCGAAGCGATGTCGATCTCAACCGGCAGCCTTGCCCAACGTTCGATGGCGTACTTGGCCATCATCGCGGCGTGATATGACGTGCCGCAGGCCACGACAAACACCTTGTCGATGGCCCGAAGCATCCGGCCTTCGATTTCGAGCTCGTCGAGCACCACCCGGCCCGTAGGGGAGACCCGGCCCGCCAGAGTGTCGGCAATCGCATGAGGCTGCTCGTAGATCTCCTTGAGCATGAAGGTGGGATAGCCGTCCCTTTCGGCCGCTTCGAGATCCCAATCCACCTTGTGCTGAACGGGCTCGATCGAGTTGCCCTCGAGGTCGGTCAATGAGACCGAGTCCGCACGCAATTCCACGACCCGGTCGTCGTCGACCACCACCATCTCCCTGGTGTGCTCGAGGAAGGCGGGGATGTCAGAAGCAAGGAAGTTCTCTCCGTCCCCTCGGCCGACCACCAGAGGCGACCCTCGTCTGGCTCCGACCAACACATCCGGCTCCGAACTCCTCATCACAGCGAGAGCCAACGCGCCCTCGGCCTGAGTCATCACCCGACGCACCGCCTCGGCAAGGGGCACGTCACCCATGTCCTCGATCATGTGAGCAACGACCTCGCTGTCGGTGTCACTTTCGAAGTCGTGTCCGGCCCCG
Organism: uncultured Gammaproteobacteria bacterium; assembly: GCA_964194995.1. Taxonomy (GTDB): domain Bacteria; phylum Actinomycetota; class Acidimicrobiia; order Spongiisociales; family ZC4RG35; genus JACZUI01. The sequence goes on from CAXMPS010000285.1 coordinate 1,396, forward strand.
ATCAGCTTCTCCTTGAGCACGGCCCAATTCTCAATGATGCCGTTATGAACCACGGCCACCCCGCGGTCGCAGTCGACATGGGGATGGGCATTGCCACTGTTAGGGGCGCCGTGGGTGGCCCAACGGGTATGGCCAATCCCAGAAGTGGCATCGTCGGGCGACTCCTGGTCGACCAACCCGCGCAGATCGGCGATCCGGCCCGCCCTCTTCAACACGCTCAAAGCGCTGCCATGGTTGAGGGCGATGCCTGCCGAGTCATAACCCCGGTACTCCAGATGAGCCAACCCCGGCACCAAGACATCAATCACCGGCCGCGGCCCGACGTATCCAACAATTCCGCACATATGCGATCAGTTTCCTCTCGTGTTGGGAGGGGAAGCCCCCTCTTTCTCCACCTCCCCAAGGGGCTACGCCCTGGGGAAGGAAATGGGTAGATCGCGTGCGCCAGACCGGTTCAGATCGGAACCGGCACCCTTCGTATGAGTTTCTGTGAATCGGGATCACTCCCGGGGTTTGCTCTCATACGTAACGACCGTGGCTGGCCGGGAAGGTATCCGCCGAATATTTCGATGACCTTCCTCCTCGTCACCTTGCAACTGTCAGATCCGGGCGGGGATCCACAGACCCTCACCATGGGCCGTGCTGCGAGGCCAGGCGCTATCTCTTGTGACGCACGCTTCGTCGATTTCCTATCGATCATCCCTTCCCAATGAGCTTCGAGTCACCGTTGCCAGATGATCAGCGTACCTCCTGGCATCATCTTCGGTAGGGGCTTCGACCATTATCCGGACAACGGGCTCAGTGCCCGAGGGCCTAACCAGGACTCTCCCCTCGTCGCCCAGCTCCTCTTCGACCTCCGAAACCGCGTCCCAAAGCTCGCCGACTTCGGTGAGGTCGATCTGTCGCCCAACCTCCACGTTCTGCAGAACCTGGGGGTATTCAGTGATTGCCTCTGCGCGAAGCTCTCGCATCTCCTTGCCGGTCCCCGCCATGACATCGAGAAGTCTGACCGCGGTGAGAAGGCCGTCACCCGTCTGGCCATGGTCGAGAAAGATGATGTGACCACTCTGTTCGCCGCCAAGGAGGGCCTTCCTAGCCAACAACTTCTCCATTACATAGCGGTCGCCGACCCTGGTCTCGACCAACTCTATTTCGGCTTCGGCCATCGACTTCCTGAAGCCGAGGTTCGACATGACCGTGGCGACCACGAGATTCTTCTTCAGCTTGCCCTGGGCTTTGAGATGACGGGCGATGATCGCCATGATCACATCGCCATTGGCAGCACGTCCGTCCTCATCGAGTGCTATGAGGCGGTCGGCATCACCGTCGAAGGCGAATCCGACCTTGCCCTCCGCCATACCAGCCAAGTACTCCGGGTGGGTCGCGCCACAGCCGGCGTTGATGTTGGTGCCATCGGGCTCGACCCCGAACCACTTGGCATCGGCTTGAAGACGCTCGAACAACATTGGTGCGGCTTGATAAGCGGCGCCGTGAGCACAGTCCACCGCGATCTCGAGCCCGCTCAGGTTGTACTTGGAGGCCTCCACCAGATGGTCGACGTAGATCCCCAGCGCGTCGGACTTCAGGAACCGCGTTCCGATGGAGGGACCGATGGATGTCTTCGACCCCGCTGAACGAAGCCGATCCTCGATCTCGCGTTCGACTTCGTCGGCGAGCTTCGTGCCACGACCAGCGAGAAACTTGATCCCGTTATCTTCGGCCGGGTTGTGTGATGCCGAGACGACGGCACCCATGGTGGCCCCGGATGTCGCCGTGAGATGACTGATTCCGCCGCTGGGCAGAACGCCGACATCAAGAGTGTCAATGCCGACCGCATGGAATCCGGCTTGGAGTGCCGAAGAAAGCATTTCGCCGGAGCGCCGAGTGTCGCGCCCCACCAGAACGGGCCCGCCCCGAAGGTACGACCCGGCTGCTCTACCAATTGCGAGTGCCAACTCGGGTGTCAACTCGGAGCCGGCGACACCGCGAACACCGTCGGTGCCAAAAATCGGTTTGCCCTCGTCGAGAAGACGACGGAGGTCGGCCACTAGTGGCCTAACGCTTCGTGTACTGAGGAGCCCGCCGCGCCTTGCGGAGGCCATACTTCTTGCTCTCGACGACACGGGAGTCGCGAGTGAGGAGCCCCGCCTTCTTCAGGGTGGGGCGAAGCTCGGGATCGAGTGCGATGAGAGCTCGCGCTATCCCGAGACGCAGAGCGTCGGCCTGACCCGTGGTGCCGCCACCCTCGAGAGTCGCGTCGATGTCATAGCGACCCTGGGTGTCGGTGAGATTGAGCGGCTCCATGATCCGCATCCGCGAGGCCATGGTCGGGAAGTAGTCCTCGAGGGGCTTCTTGTTCAGAGTCATCTGGCCGGAGCCGTCATGAAAACGAACCCTGGCGACGGAAGCCTTGCGTCTGCCAGTGGTCTGGACGAGTGGCTTCGCCATCAGAGTTCCACCTTTCGGATGTTGAATTCGAGAGTCTCCGGCTTCTGAGCAGCGTGGGGATGATCAGATCCGGCGTAAACCTTGAGCTTGCGTCCCATCTGGCGGCCTAGCTTGTTCTTGGGGAGCATGCCCTTCACGGCACGCTCGATGATGGCCTCGGGACGACGCTCTCGCAGAGAATCGAAGGTTTCGGCATTGATGCCGCCCGGATACCCGGAATGGCGGTAGTAGATCTTGCTCTGACTCTTGCCAGAGGTGACAGCCACCCTCTCGGCGTTGATGACAACGATGAAATCGCCGCCATCGACATGAGGCGCGTAAGTGGGCTTGTGCTTGCCGCGCAGCCGCGTTGCGACCTCGGACGCGAGACGGCCGAGCGGGAGGTCGGTCGCATCCACGACGTACCAATCGTGTTCGATGTCACCCGGTTTGGGCGAATATGTCTTGTTCATGGTCATGGGTTATTCCTCGGACACATTGAAGATACCGGGGAGCGTTTTGGGAAACGGCTCCCGATGTGGGAGCGCCGCATATGCTATTCGCCGGCCGGTCGCTAGGCCAATCGCGATGATCACACCCGAAGACATACTTGAAGCCCGCTCCCGTTTTGACGGAAGAGTCACCAGGACTCCTCTGATCCAGTCCCAGTCGTTCTCCAGATTGTCTGGACGCGAGGTGTATCTCAAGGCCGAGAACATGCAGCGGGCAGGCTCGTTCAAGATCAGAGGGGCCATGAACGTGGTCACCCGACTCGAGGGTCGGCCTGTGGTTGCAGCCTCGGCCGGGAACCACGGCCAGGGCGTTGCCCTCGCCGCAGCCTTCTCCGGATCGCCCTGCACGGTTTTCATGCCGAAGGCGGCGCCAATCCCGAAGATCAAGGCAACCGAGGACTACGGGGCCACCGTCCAGCTCACCGGCAATTCATTGGCCGACGCGGTCGAGGTGGCAGTCGAATTCGCCGAGGAGACTAAATCCAGGTTCATCCATCCATACGACGACCCTTTGATCGTCGCTGGACAGGGCACACTCGGTCTTGAGATCGCAGAGCAGTTTCCCGAGGTCGGCACCGTGGTCATCCCCACCGGCGGAGGGGGCCTCCTCGCTGGTACATCCATGGCCCTTCACTCGGTCAGGCCCGACATCAAGGTGATCGGCGTGGAGATAGAGGCAGCGTCTGTGTACGCAGAGAGCCGGCGCCGGGGAGCGTTGGTTCGGGACTATCCCCGCGGTCTTCCGACCGTAGCCGACGGGATCGCGGTGACCGTGCCGTCGGATCTGGTATGGGAGATCATCCAGGATCATGTCGACGACATCCTGGTGGTCGACGATGACCAGACGATGGCCGCGTTGACCCTGCTCCTGGAGCGTTCCAAGCTGATGGTGGAGGTGGCAGGGGCCGTCGGTGTGGCCGCCCTTCTGGAGAAGCTGATTCCCGACGACGCTCCCGACCCGATATGTCTTGTCCTTTCCGGCGGCAACATCGATCTCATGGTTCTCGGAAAGGCCGTTCGCCACGGTCTCGAGGCCTCCGGGCGATTCGCCAAGTTCAAGGTGCTGGTGCCCGACCAACCGGGCCGTCTCCTCAAGGTTCTCGGCAAGATTGCCAAAGAAGGCGCCAATGTGGTCCAGGTGGAGCACCATAGAGAGGGGTTTGGCCTCCGTTTCGGGATGGTGGAGATTGAGATCTCGGTAGAGACCCGAGACGCCGACCACGCCGCCCGGATCGCGGCTGTGTTGAGTAAGTACCTGACTATCTGATTGCCGGCCGACTTTGCCCGATTGGCTCCCTGACCTAGCCGATCACGCGTAGCAGGGGGGCAACACTCAGCGATCTCGCCGGAGCTTGGCTGCTCGAGCAAACAGGCGCCGGTCGACCGGAGCTAACGCCGCGTCAGAGCGCTGTTCCTAATAGCCAACCTCCCAAAGGGTGAGCCCGTGTGGCGGAGCGACTGTGGCAACCGCCGAGCGGTCCCTGGCGGCGAGCACACTCTCCGCCGCCTCGGCCCGGGAGAACCCCCGGCCGACGTCGTAGCAAAACCCGACAACCGATCGAACCATCTGCTGGCAGAAGGCGTTGGCCCGAATCCAAAACACCAACTGTCCGTTCTCGAGATGGTTCCAGGCAGCCTCCTCGACACGTCGCACATTCGTCCTGCCTTCGATAGAGCGACAGAAAGAACTGAAGTCGTGTTCGCCGATGAGCGGCGCGATTGCTGATCTCATAGCGGAGACATCCAGGTCTCGACCGACATGCCAGACACGGTGGCGATCGAGAGGGTCGGCTGCTGATGACTGGTCGACGACGAAGCAATATCGTCGCCACTTCGCCGAGAATCTCGCGTCGAAGTCGGCGTCGACCTCGAAAACCTCCTTCACTGAGATCTCGGCGCCGAGAATCCCGTTGAGCGACCGACGCAGTCGATCGGGGTCGACTCCCTCCGCATCAAAGGAGACGACCTGGTCCCTGGCATGGACCCCTGCGTCGGTCCGCCCGGCCACAGCCGTTTCAATAGCATCACCCAGAACCGTCTTGAGAGCCTCCTCCAACTCGCCCTGAATCGTCCTCAACCCGGGCTGCCGGGCATACCCGCGGAACCCGGTGCCCTCGTAGGCCAGGTCGAGGCGCCATCGGGACATCAGAAAATGGCGCTGAACACGGCGAACGGCACCCCGAGGAGGGCCCGGAAGATCACTGCCAGGGCAAAGCCGATCAGAACCGACACAGCAGCGTCACGCGTTTGGAGATCGACCGCTTCACGGGTGGCAACCACCAGGACCACCAGATACCAGACGAGGCCGATGGTCCCTCCGAGCGATCCCGTCATCTCGAGGAGCAGCGGTAGGACTGCCAAGCCGTGCAGGCCCAGCATCGTCTGGGGACGACCTGAGCCACCGAACAGACGAGTGGCCGCAAACCAGGTGGCGAAGCCCAGGATCAGCCAGGAAACCACCCCTGCGATGACGACCTGTAGCAGGCCGGTCACCGAGAAAGCTCCGATCCCTCCTGGGAGGAGAAGGATGCCGACGTAGGTTGCCGCCGCCACCGAGGAGACGAGAATCGCCGCGTCGGCAGCCGCGTCGCTGTCGAAGAAGGCCTCAGTGAATGGCTTACGGTCGAGGAGGGCGGCGCGACCGGCTCGAGAAAACATCCTGCTCACGGTGCGGGGAGAGTAATCAGCGGCGCAGCCGAACCCTCTCGACTGAGTGATCGCGCGCCTTGTCGAGAATCAGGGAAGCTCGATCCCGGGTTGGAAGGATGTTCTCGACCAGGTTGATCTCGTTGATGCTGGTCCAGATTTCCGCCGCGACTTCGATCGCCTCGGCATCGGTCAGGTTGGCATAGCGCCGGAAATAGGCGTTGGGCTGGACAAACGCTGTGTCCCGGAGTGTGAGAAACCTTTCGATATACCAGCCGCGCACGGCGGC
>CAXMPS010000286.1:0-1146 GCA_964194995.1 uncultured Gammaproteobacteria bacterium
ATCGAGCGGTTCCTGCCCCGCATTCCCGGCGCCCTAGTTCTAGAACTGACGGAGGTTGTTTACATCTGGGGTCTGTTGTGAGAAGGAGACCAGATGGACAACCGAGAACAGCATCGCAAGGTCCGGCATCGCTTGGGCGTGCTCCGCCACGCTGAGGAGGTCACCGGGAATGTCGCCAAGACGTGCCGGTACTTCGGGATCAGCCGGCCAACGTTCTACAAGTGGCGAAACCGCTACGAAGAACACGGCGACGACGGCCTACGGGATCGGTCTTCTCAGCCTCACCACAGCCCGAACGAGACCAAGGCCGAGATCGTGGGCAAGATCGTTTACCTGCGCCGGAGTTACCACTTCGGGCCCCTCAAGATCTCGATGTACCTCAAGCGCTACCACGACACCGAGATCTCGAGCTCGGGGGTCTACCGCATCCTGAAGCGGTTGGGCCTGAACCGGCTCCCGGCCTCGCAGCGCTACAAGCGCCACAAACAGCGATGGAAGCGATATGAGAAACCGCTACCCGGGCACCGGGTCCAGGTGGACGTCAAGTTCATCGAGCCCCTGCCCGGGATGCGCAAGAAGCACTACCAGTTCACCGCCATCGACGATTGCACCCGGATCCGGGTGCTGCGGATCTATCCCCGCAACAACCAAAAGACAGCCATCCAGTTCCTCGACTACGTCCTCGAAAAGCTCCCGTTCCAGGTCGAGGTCATCCAGACCGACAACGGCGCCGAGTTCCAAGCCGGCTTCCACTGCCACATCCTCGACCGAGGCATTCACCACACCTACATCAAGCCAGCCACCCCCAGGCTCAACGGCAAGGTCGAGAGATCCCACCGCATCGACGCCGAGGAGTTCTACCGGATGCTCGACGGGGTCGTCATCGACGACACCGAGATGTTCAACGACAAGCTCCAACAATGGGAGGACTTCTACAACTTCAACCGACCCCACGGGGGCCTCGATGGACAGACCCCCTACGAACGACTACGACAGAAGACAACCACGACCCCGCCGTAAGCCACCTCCGTCAGCTGCACACCTAGTCCTCGCGGCAAACGCACTGAAGGACCAAAACCTCGTACTCGGACTTTCAGACTGGAAGTGGATCGGCGTGGTGGTCGGCGCGGCCGTCGTCGTCCTACT
>CAXMPS010000287.1:0-4115 GCA_964194995.1 uncultured Gammaproteobacteria bacterium
TCCGTCGGGCATGACTCGCAACGCATTGCTGACCAGATTGGAAACGACCTGATGGAGGCGGTGCGGATCGACGTCGATCAGCTCCTCGCCGGTGACCGTGACGTCGGCAATCACCCCCTGTTGTGTCGTCACAGACCGATAGGAGGCGACGACATCGATCACCAGGTCTCCAAGGTTGGTCGGCTCAATGACAAGCTCCAGGGTTCCGGACTCGGCGAGAGCGAGGGTGCGCAGGTCCTCGAGGAGGCGGTCCATCAAGCCGACTTCATCGACGACGTTGTGGAGGCTCTCCGGACGGTGGACACCGTCGAGCACGGCCTCGATCTCGCCGCGGATGACGGTCAGCGGTGTTCGCAGCTCGTGCCCCAGGTCGGCAAGGAGCCGGCGGCGTCTGTCGTCCTCGTCCTCGAGACGCTCAGCCATGCTGTTGAAAGAAGACGTCACTGCCCGCCACGGTCCCCGCCCGTGATCTTCCATACGAACCGTGCTGTCTCCATCGCCGAGTCGTGTGGTGGCATCAATGAGGTCCGAAACCGGAGCCCAAGTCCGGCTTAAGGCACGCCTCATCAGAGGGCCGAACACGACAAGTACGCCGAGCCCAATGAGGAGATACCAGCCACGACCCGGGGTCGCGGCCCAGGCGATCAGACCGCCAATGATCGAACCCATCACCAGGAGAAAGAAAAGAAAACCGAAGATCCGTCGGCCGATGTGGCGACCTGGTCGCCAACCACTCGGTCCCGGGCCGCCCCAATGACCGCTTCGATCAGGTCTCATCGTTGAACTTGTAGCCGACGCCGTAAACGGTCTGGACATATCGGGGTGATCGGGGGTCGGTCTCCAGCTTTTTGCGGAGATTCTTGACGTGTGAGTCGATCGCTCGCTCATAAGACTCCAAGGAGACACCCCGAAGTGAGTCCAGCAGCTGGGCTCTTGTAAAAACGCGTCCTGCGGGGGAGGCCAGTGCCACAAGAAGGTCGAACTCAGATGTGGTGAGGTCCACCGTTTCTCCAGCACGCTTGACCCTGCGGTCAGCCAGATCGACCTCGACGTCCTGGACGCGAATGACCTCTGAAGTCACCTGCCCCGTGGTTCGTCTCAACACGGCCTTGACTCGCGCCACCAGCTCTCGAGGGCTGAACGGCTTGACGATGTAGTCGTCGGCGCCCAGCTCGAGACCGATGATGCGGTCAGTCTCCTCCGACCTTGCCGTCAACATGACTATCGGCGTGGAAGAGAACGATCGGACGGTGCGTGTCACGTCGAAGCCGTCCATGTTGGGTAGCCCGACGTCGAGCACGATCAGGTCCGGCTTCTCAGACCGGGTCATCGCCACCGCTCCCTGTCCCTCCCGGGCAGTGAGGACGCTGAAGCCCGCCTCAACGAGGTAGTCCCGAATGAGGCGGGCGATCTTCAGCTCGTCGTCGACGACGAGGATCTTGACCATTCCTTGATTCTGCCCGAATGCTATGAGCTATCGGGGTCAGGTCGTGGCGCTCGTCCGTGCGCCTCGTCGTGCCATCTCGTCATCCGGTCTTCCATCTTCGATCGGTAGTGGTCATTTTCCCCACCAGCGTGATGACGCCTCCAGTAGCGCCAGCCGAACATGAACTTGAACAGGAAGCCGAACAGCAGGAACAGGAAGAAGACCTTGAATATCAAACCAAACACTCCAAATCCGTAATAGCCGGGATAAAAGGGAGCCGTCACGACGACATCGGCTGTCGTCTCGACGGTTTCCACCAAGCCCTGCTGGTAGCCGGCGTTCCAAACGCCAAATCCGATGGCACCGATGGCTCCCAGTAGGAGCACCACTACTAGCACTCTTCCAAACACACGCATGTCTCTTTCTCCTTTGTTTGAGACTCACGCCATCGTCCGAGAGAAATGTGGAGACAACGTGGAGCCGGCGTGGAGATGTGATCCAGGAGCTTCAGCCGTCCAGATTTACGGCGCGCAAGGGGCCAATCCTTCGCTGGAAGGCTATGAAGCGAAGGTTCCGGCTTGCCGGCTGGTGATGTGACCTGCCTCGTAGAGCCATTTTCCGGTGTCGGCCAGAGTCATATCAAGCGGAGTGAAGTCAATGCCCAACTCGTCGCGCGCAGGTGTGGAGTCAGTCTCGTTTGCGTTGGCCACCAGCCAGGGGCCTTCGTAATTCAAACTTGGGTTGACTCCAAGTTTTTCTCTTGCCCAGTCGGCCGCACGGCCGGCAGTAAGCGCCATCGCTGCCGGCACGGGAATTGACCACAGGTTCCGCCCGGCAAGTTCTCCCAGACGAGCAACCACGGCGCTAATGCTCGGAGTCTGTCCCACCAGGATATAGCGACGAGATCCCATGCCGGGCTGCAAAAGGGCGCCATGGGCTGCGGCAACGTCACGAACGTCACTGATGGGTAGCGGTCCATGGTTGAGTAGCCGAAGCCTGCCTTTCAGTGCGCTCTGAGCCAGCCGGCTGCTCTCGCCCAGATACGGATCGTGCGGACCCCATACGACTCCTGGGTAGGTGATGACGACAGGAGTCCCCTCCGCCTGGAAACGCCGGGCGACGCGTTCCGCGACGGCCTTTGACTTGCTGTACGCGGGCGCAGGCTCCCCCACCTCAGAATCCCCGGTAAGCGGCTTCTCACTGGGGAGCAGCGCCACAAAGCTGGACACATGAACGATCGGATCCAGCCCAGCCCTCGAAGCCTCGGCTAAGACGAGTTCGGTGCCCTGCTCGTTCACGTTGGCCATTGTTCCGGTTTGTCCCGGATCGAAACTGAAGACATTGGCGGCGTGGATGACGGCGTCACAACCAGCGACCGCGGCCGCTACAGACTCCTGATCGGTCACATCGCCAATGACCACCTCAGAAACCGGACCCCCATGCGGAGCCAATGCAGGCTGAACTCGATCTCGAGAACGCACCAGAAGCCTCACCTGATGGCCCCGTTTGACTACGGCCGCCACCGTATGTGATCCGACAAAACCAGTTCCGCCGGTGATCAGGACCTTCATCTTTCTCTCCTAACAAGCCGGGCTCATTTTGAGGGTACCGGACCCATATTTCGTTGGTTTTCAGGTTGTCGCGACTCACCTGCTGCTTCTTGGTCGATAGACCCCGACCCTGATTACCTTCTGGAGATGCGGCTTGCAGCGATCGCACTATGCCTTTTCCTAACTGCCTGCACCGAGGCGGCCACGGAAACGGTGGAAACGACGACATCTGGAGGATCGGCGACTACATCCAGCACCGGTGTGGCCCCGCCTGTCACGACCACGGGGGAGTCGACGACTTCTACGCCTCCCTTGATTGCGCCGGAGTCCCTCACGGTGGAGGCATTCCCCGTTCCGGCTGGATCTCGACCTCACGACGTTGCCCCTGCGTTGGACGGTGGGGTTTGGTACACGGCGCAAGGGTCGGGTGAGCTTGGCTGGCTCAACCCCGCCACCGGTGAAACTCGACACATTGCGCTCGGTACCGGGTCCCGGCCCCATGGCGTCATCATCGACGCACAGGGCACACCATGGGTCACCGACAGCGGTCTCAACGCGATCGTCAGCGTCGATCCGGTGACTGACGCCGTAACAATCTTTCCGCTGCCAGACGACACAGCTGGAGCAAACCTCAATACGGCCTCTTTCGACGCCGACGGAAACCTGTGGTTCACCGGGCAGGCCGGTATCTACGGATCGCTCGACATCGACACCGGCGAGACAAGGATCTTCGAGGCTCCGGGGGGCCAGGGCCCGTACGGAATCACCACCACGCCGGCCGGGTCTGTTTTCTACGCCTCGCTGGCCGGCTCATACGTCGGAGCCGTCAACCAGGACGGATCGGTAACAGTGCTCGAACCTCCAACGCCTGGCCAGGGTGCCCGTCGGGTCTGGTCCGATTCGACAGGCGCCATCTGGGTGAGCGAGTGGAACAGCGGCCAGCTCAGCCGTTATCTGCCTGAGACCGGGGAGTGGTCGACCTGGCCGCTACCCGGAGACGACCCAGCCACGTATGCCGTTTATGTCGATGAGCTGGACATCGTCTGGGTCAGTGATTTTGGTTCGAACTCTCTGCTCCGCTTTGACCCGGTTACCGAAGAATTCGACGTTTACCCCTTGCCACACGACCCGGGCGACGT
>CAXMPS010000288.1:0-25077 GCA_964194995.1 uncultured Gammaproteobacteria bacterium
CGGCGGCAACCTCCAAGGCCTGGCCGAGGCTCAGACCGCCTTCGATTCGGACTGTGCGATTTCCCACGATGTAGAGCAGGGTGTTGGCGGCGAGACGCGCCGAGTCCTCGACTAGGTCACCGTCTTGGTTAAAGAGGATTACGACGTGGGGATCACCCTCAATCCAGAAGCCTGGTTCGCCCTCGACGGTCACGGACTCGACATTTGTGTTCGGCGCCAACAATTTTGTGACCGCCTGTTCGTATGTCGTCGCCAGCAGCTGGGTGATCAACAGAGCGTAGCCGTCGTCATCGGCACCGTACCCGAGGGTGACCATGCCGCCGGGGACAGACAGATCCAGGTAGACGGCATCCGGATCCGGTTCCAATGTAAGGATCAGGAACCCGACGGCGTCCTGGGCTTTCTCGAGGGTGACCATCAAGCCTGAAGGCTCCCTCTCGACGGCCGCCGCCGGCAGATCGTCGACAACCGTCAGAGTCACCGCACCAATCCGAAAGAGGTTGGCCACGGCTTGCCGCGGGCCCGGGAAGGCCAGCAACACCAAGGCCGCAGCTGCAACGGCGGCGGCGATTCTCCATCCTCTGCTGATTCGGCGCTCGCTCCGAACCGGATTGCCCGCACCGAAATCCGGAGTCTTCGGATACTCCATCCGCTGTCCGAGATCGAAGAGCGCCTGTTCCAAACGATCAGACATCGATTCCTCCGATCTCTTCACGAAGCCGCTGTAGTGCCCGGTTCAAGCGGGATTTGACCGTGCCCGCCGGAACTCCCAAGGCGACGGCCGCTTCCGTACCCGATAGGTCGAGGAAATACCTGAGGCCCACTACGAGTCTCTCTTTCTCGGGCAGGCGGTTGACTGCTGCGAGAAGCTGCCTATCGATGTCTGCCCTCGCCACCGCCGCCTCGGGATGCTCCGACGGCGGAACGGCTTCAGATCGGCCCGATGCGGCTACCTCGTATTGGAGCCTGCGTGCCTCCGCCCGGCGCCGGTTCCGGGCTTCGTTGCCCACGATCCTGAGCAGCCACGGTCGAAACGGCCTGTTGGGGTCGAACCGTCGGATTTGCCGGAACGCTTTCACGAAGGCGTCCTGCGCTGCGTCCTCAGCATCGGCGGCCGTACCAGTGACCAGGTAGGCAACACGGAACGCGATGTCCCGGTGCGCCTCGACCAAGGCGGTATAGGCAGCGTGATCACCCTGGTGGGCCCGCACCGCCAGTTCCTTCTCACCGCGGGTCTCCTCGGCAGAAACGACCGAATCAGGACGCCGTCAGACGTCTCGGGCGCCTCCCCATCGCCCAGATGCCGACTGTGAACACCAGACCAGCGGGTGTCAGCCACACCCAACCAACGCCCGGGCCCGGATCAGCTGGTTCCGATACCGGCGCCAGCTCGGGCGGGGCCGCCGGTTCTGGCTCCGGAACCACCTGCTGCGGTGGAGCGGGTGGTTCGGTCATGGTCACACTGGCACCGTAGCTACCCAGTAGCCCGGCAACATCGTGGGTGGAAGCGAACCATCCCCCGTGCGTCTCCATGTCCATGTCTGCGATGTAGACCGCCGACTCGACAAACACCAGGGGCCCGCCTGCAGCGTGCGGGTAAACGAGTGACATGACATCGCCTCCGGCGCCGCCGTGACTCCACACCACCACATACTCAGGTCCTAGCTCCTTGGTCGGAGGGATGTCGAGAACCTCGAGACCGCCCCCATCGACGTCGGCGCCATATGCCAGCTCCCAGAAACCGGTGGCGAGGCTGAATTCGGCAAGATGGCTTCCCGAATCGGGGTGCGGGTCGCCATCCAAAACGATCGGCTCGTCGATCCCCGGGCCCGTGATCGTCGCCGATGCCGGGCCCTTGGCCAGTGCGGGCAAGGCCAGGGCGGCACTAAGTAGACCTGCAGTGATGATGGTCAGCAGACGTTTCAACATTGTTCTCCTTCTTCGCTACCCCCTTTACACCGCCCGGTGCAGTTTGGTTCACGGTGCGAACGTCTCGTCTGACAACTCTGGCTCGGGTTTGTGCCACAGCCCGACCGTCGTGCCGAGAACGTGTCCATGCCAGCACACAACCGGCTGGGAGGGATGTAACGGCTGGTATGGCACGCACCGGTCGGGCGGTGGATCGCCGGTTCAGCTGAATCAAGCAGCTCGGTTGGGTCCGGTCCGCCATCCCGGTGGTGCATGTCACCCCTTTGCCCGCGAGCGAGTGAAAGGGGCGGCAAAAAAGTCGATTGCACGAAGTCCCAGGTCAGAGTTGATTAATTGCAGTCAGCGTTAATCGCTGTTGGGCTCTTAGGTGGCTGATCCGGCCTCTCAAACCGCTGACGACCCTCGAAGGTGTTGCCGCTCAGCTCAGCAACATGGGAGGCAGAGCTCGCATGACCGGTAGCCCTCCAGCTCGGCGGTCCCGACCGAGCGGAAGTCGACGACATTTGCCGGCTTGGAGCGTCGGATGGCCCTACAGGTCGGATAACAGAAGATCCCCGTGCTGCTGTTCCCTTGCACGCGGATGTGATACCCGGCGAGATCCTCGAGACGACGTGGGTCAGCTCCCTCATGCTGGAGCAGGTCCCACTTGTTGTGAGTGCCTCCCAGCGAGTAGGCACCGATGTGGCCATCGGAGCGGACGACGCGATGGCACGGGATGATCAGCGGCACCGGGTTGACCGCCATTGTTGACCCAACGGCTCGGACCGCCTTGGGTCGGTTGGCTTGATAGGCCAGCCATGAGTACGAGCGGACTTGACCTTTAGGGATGGATGCAGCGACGTTGAGAACCCCGGCCTGAAACTCAGTGACCGACCTCAAATCGATCGGCAGCCGACCAGGAGTCCCGGCGTCGATGGCCGACTCGATGTGCCTTCGCCAAGCTGACGGCGCCTCGGCCCTCAGCAGCTGCCTGCCGAATCGTTCGGCGAACCTCGGCTTGAATCCTCCATCGGCCAGGTCGACCGAAGAGACTCCTTCCGGGTTGAAGGTGATCACCACCTCGCCCACGGGGGAGTCGTACAAGTCGTAGCCGTCTGCGATTCCGGTGCCGAGAGCTACCCCTTCGCCAATACCGTCGGGAATCTCGCCTACAAGACCGGCCAGCTCTGTCTCTATGTTCATGTCTCCTGCTCCATTGTTCGTCGTAGTCGTTCCAGACCGCGGTGGATGTCGGCCTTTACGGTCCCCTCGGGTCGGCCGGCCGCTTGCGAGATCTCGGCGATGCCCAGCCCGACGACATGGCGAAGTACAACTGCGGTCTTCTGATGGCCGTTCAGGGCGGCGAACCGTCGGTCCCATGCTGCGCTGTCGGGCAGTTCCGGATCGTCTATTGCCTCATCCTGCAATGCAACGAAGCTCGGTCGGCGTGACCGATTCCGTATGTGATTGCGACCCAGGTTGAGGGCGATCGTCCACATCCACGGCGACAGCTGAAGCCCCCGCATTCGTTCTCGGTCGTAACCGTCGAGAGCTTTGTATGCGCGTATGAAGGTCTCTTGTGTGAGGTCTTCGGCTTCCTGATGGTCTCCGCACATGCCCCGCAGGCCCCAGAACAACCTCGCGCCCATCGCGGTGACGAGGTCGGGAAATGCGGCTTCGAGATCTGTCGAGAGGGCCCTGGTCAATTCATCCATCGTCAAGAGAACACCTACGGACGGGATCTGGTTGCACGACGCCTACATTGTCGTCTATGGACGTCTATCAGATAGTGAGAGTCCTGTCAGAGGCCGAGAATGCGGCGGAGAGCAGCCAGCCCGTCGCCGGAACAGGTTTTTGGCGGGTGGTGAGGGCGGTGAAAACTGACCCCGACCTCGTGGACGCCCTTGCGGATCGAATTGGTGCTGTTGATCAGAGAGCCTTCCGTGCCTGGGCGTGGCTAGTGGTGCCCTTGTGGGTCGGAAACGCTGTGATGGTTGTCGGAACCGTCCTGGGCTTGCTCCTCATCGGGCAGGCTTACAGTCTCACAGGGTTTTGGGCGACAATCGCCTTCCTGGCCGGCTTCGGGGCGCTGCTGGTCACGACGCACGGGCTCGGTCACCTGGTGGTGGGAGCAGCGGTCGGGATCAGATTCACCGGCTGGTTCATTGGGACGATTCGCATGCCCCAGCCGGGCGTCAAGATCGACTATGCCAGCTATCTCCGAGCCCCTGCTCGGTCTCGAGCCTGGATGCATGCTTCCGGAGCCATCGTCACCAAGTTGGTCCCGTTCGCCCTGATTGGGGCCGCGATTGCTTCGGGGATTCCCGTCTGGGTGACCTGGCTGTTGGTCTTGGTCGGAGTGGCGACGATCATCACTGATATCCGATGGTCGACCACGTCCTCGGACTGGAAGAAATTCCAGCGGGAGATGCGCTTCGCTCAGTCGTCGTGATCGAAATCGGGAATCGACCCGTCGGTTCTATGGAGTTCGTCATGAGTGATGAGCAACTCGTCGAAGTCGGGCGGATGCTCAACGTCGATTGCGATCATGTGGCGGGTCCTGGGCCCCCCGGCCCGGTCGAATGAGCGAGCCTGGGCGATGAGGTCGGCCGAGGCGTCGTCAATGCGCCCATGCTGGGCAAGGTGCTCCTCCCATGAACCGAGAGCGAAAAACTCGGTCAGCCGATGCGGTTCATTGGTGTCGCGAAATAGCCGCCATCGATAGGCACCGGTGCGAAGCCGAACCATCCGGATCTCGTTCATGACCAGTGTGAACTCGGCGAAGTCCTCCTCGTCGATCTTCCAGACATTCAGTACGACGACCGGTCCACCACCGATTGTGTCATCGTCCAGATGAGCCGTGCGCTCCTCTGAGAACTCCGGGGTGACGATTTCGTCGAGCTTGGGAATCTTGAAGAGCGGTGTCACCAGACCCAGCCCGACCGTTCCGATCGAGAAGGAAACGATGGCCATGGACGTGCCTATCCAGTCGGCGACGATCCCGGAGAGGATCGCGCCCAGCGGAAGGATCCCGCCGAACGACAGCGTGTACATGGCCATGGTCCGGCCCCGGATCCACTCCGGGCTGAGGAGCTGCGCGGCGGTCCTCAGGTGGGTGAGCGTCAACAGCCAGAAGAGTCCTGCCAGGATCATCGCCAGTGCGGCCACCGGTAGGTTGGGCGCAGTTCCCAGGAGAATTCCGGACAGCCCGAAAGCGACGACCGTGACCATGGTCCCTCGGTCGCCAAACAGATTCATCACCGGTTGTCTGACGAAGGCGCCTACCAGTGCTCCGATACCCATGGCGCCAAGGAGAAAGCCGAAGGTTCCCGCGGTGCCGCCGAGAGTAAGCGTATGACTGGGCAGGACGGCCTGGACGACGGCCGACGTCACCGCGAATAGAGCGGTGAGAAGCAAGAGGCGGGCGAACTGAGGCGTAAATCGGGCGAATCTCAACCCCATTGCGACAGCGCTGGTGAATGAGGTCGGCTCCCGGTCCGGCATGTTGAGAGCCCGGCCTACTACGAGGATCCCGAGTATGGCGACCACATAGGTCAGCGAGTTGATCCCAAAGGCAAGTGCCGGTCCAGCAGAGACAACCAGGATGCCACCAATCGCTGGCCCGACTGCTCGGGCGGTGTTGAACGCGGCTGATTGGAGGGCCACTGCTGAGGCGATGAGGCCGCGGGGCACCAGGTTGGGGAGGAGCGCCTGAAACGCAGGAAGGTTGAGGGCGACGCCCGTACCGAGGAGAAGTCCTAGTCCTAGGAGCAATGGGGGCGTTATGACCCCCGACCGGGTGAGGACGGCCATCGCCAGCGCCGATCCTCCCATGATGACCTGGGCTATCAGCATGATCTTGGTCCGGTCGAACATGTCAGCCAGCGTTCCGGCAAAGAGGGCAAGAAAGAGGAGGGGAAGAGTTGAGGAGGCCACCATCAGCCCGACCCATGTACTGGAGCCGGTCATCTCGAGCATGAGCCAAGAGGCGGCGATCGATTGGATGAAAGTTCCAATCGCGGAGAGAACCGAGACCGCCCAAAGAACTCGAAAAGCACTGTGATGTAGAGGGGCGACCGCTGATCCCATCCTGGGAAGGGTAGGGGTGGGTAGTTTTGGGGCGTGGTTCGAGATCTTGCCTATTTCATCCAAGCGGACCAGGGTCCCGGCCCCGGTGTGCTTCTTCTCCACTCGCTCTGGGGTCTGAGTTCTGCGGTGAAGAGTTTGGCTGACGATCTTGCCGACGGTGGCTACACCGTCCTTGCCCCTGATATCAACTTCGGGGAGCTGCCCGACACAGAACAGGCGGCTCTTGACCATTTAGGACAGGCCAGCCCCGATCGTCTTGCCTCCCTTGTGTTGTCGTCAGCCAGTCTGCTTCATGAGAAGTCGACCGAGGGACCGGTCGGGATCATCGGGTTCGGGATGGGAGGCTCTCTCGGTCTTTGGGCGTCGGTCCGGCTCAATGACATTGTGACAGCAGCCGTCTCCTTCTATGGAAGCCAGCAGATCGATTTCGCAGGGTCCAAAGCGGCCTATCTGATCCATCTAGCGGAGCAGGACGAGTTCATCTCGGATGACGAGGCCGCCTTCATGGAGGCCACGATGAGGTTGGAAAACCTTGTCGTAAATGTGGAGCGCTATCCGGATACCCACCACGGTTTTGGCGATCCCGACGGGGAGTCCTTCGACTCCGGCGCATTCGATCAGGCCTGGGGGCGGACGGTGGCGTTTCTCAGCGAAAGGCTTTGAAGCCCATCAGGCAATCAACTCGACTGGGTCACCCGACCTCACTGATCCACCTTTGAGCACCTTGGCGTAAAGCCGCGACGAGCCGGGGTTGCGGCTTTGGGACATCCGGAGGATGTCGCTTTGGAGAAACCACTGAGCGTTCTTGTTGCAAGGTGTCGCGTAAGCAGTTATCTCGGCTGTCACTTCGGGTCCGAATCGGAGCTTTTGGCCGGGTTCGAGCGATCCCCAGTCCAGTCCGCTGATGGTGAGGTTCTCGCCTGCAGATCCCGGCGAGATTGGGTGCCCCTCGGCCCGAAACTCTTCGATAACCTCCAGTGAGAAGAGACAAAGAGCCTGGTCAGGACTCCCATGATGGATCCGATCGGCCTGCTTGTCGCCAACAATGCCCGACCCGTCGATGACGGCTTCGTCGCGCGGGAGCTTGGGTACGCCGCCTTGCGAGGTGTTGATCTGGTGAACAGACGCCATTCGAGGGAGCGTAGGGTCGCTCCATGTCGGCAGCGAGCCGATTTGGGTACCGTTCAGCCATGACTTTCACGGAGAACAACCAGCTGACCCCGTTGGTGACCGCGAGGTTCCTCCGGATCCTGGAAGAAAGGGTGGACGTTCCGCCCGACCGACCGGCGCTGGCGATCGTTGCCCCTTTCACCCAGAACGAGATCGGATCGGTCCCGATCGCTACCGCCGATGATGTGAGGACTGCGGTTGACCGCGCACGGAGTGTGGGAGAGAAGTGGGCGGCCCTCCCGATCAATGATCGGGCCAGGATCGTTGGCCGTTTCCACGACCTACTCATTGATCGGGCCGAACTGGCCCTGGACCTCGTCCAGCTCGAGGCAGGCAAGGCGCGGGTACCGGCGATGGAAGAGGTCTACGACGCTGTGGCAACCACTCGCTACTACCTCAACACCGCGCCGAGACTCCTCAAACGACAACGCCGTGCCGTCGCGTTTCCTGGATTCTCCACGGCATGGGAGTACCGACATCCCCGCGGCGTGGTGGGATTCATAGTCCCGTGGAATTTTCCTTTCACGCTCGGCATCTCCGATGCGATTCCGGCTCTGCTTGCCGGAAACGGGGCAGTCATCAAGCCAGATGAGAAGACTCCCTACTCCACGTTGATGGCAGTGAAGCTGCTCGAGGAGGTCGGCCTTCCGGAGGGGTTGATCCAGGTGGTCACCGGTCCGGGGGAGGACATCGGTCCTCCGTTGATCGACGCAGTCGACTTCTTGATGTTCACGGGCTCCACCGAAGTAGGTCGAGTCGTGGCGGAGCGAGCGGGTCGGAACCTGATCAGCGCATCGATGGAGCTTGGCGGTAAGAACGCAGCCATCGTCATGGCAGATGTCGACCTCGACAAGGCCATTCCGGGGATCTCCCGGTCGGTGTTCGCCAATGGAGGCCAGCTTTGCATCGCCATGGAGCGGATCTATGTCGACAATGAGATCAGCGACGAGTTCACCACCAGATTCATTGACCATGTTCGGTCGCTGCCGCTCAGCGACTCCTACGACTTCTCCAGCGCGCTCAGCGGGATGATCACCGCCGAGCACGTCGACAATGTTCACCGTCACGTCGAAGACGCCGTCGAGCGCGGCGCCACCCTTCTGACTGGCGGGAAGCCTCGCCCCGATGTTGGGCCGACGTTCTATGAGCCGACGGTTCTCACGGACGTGGATGAGTCGATGATGGTGTGCCGGGCCGAGACGTTTGGCCCGGTTGTATCGATCTACGGGGTGGACGGCGTGGAGCAGGCCATTCAGGAAGCCAACAACAGTTCGCTTGGCCTCAACTTCAGCGTCTGGACCCGTGACACGCGGGGCGGGGTCGAGGTGGCGGCGAGGTTGGAGGCAGGGACCGTCGGGGTCAACGACGGGTACGCCGCAGCCTGGTCGACCTACGACGCGCCGATGGGTGGATGGAAGACATCCGGTGTTTCCCGTCGGCACGGGGAGGGTGGGCTGCTCAAGTACACCGAACCACAGACGGTCGTTGTCCAACGTGGCATCGATGCTTTCGCACCCTTTCCCGGCATGGACTATCCGCGCTACCAGAAGATTCTTGGCCCGCTTCTCAAGATGATGCGCCGGATGCCTTTCTACAAGTAGCCGCTCCGGCTGGGTCTAGTGGCCCGTCTCATAAATGGCCCCGGCATCTCTCCGGCCCTCGACGTCGCTCGCTTCGTCCTCCGCCTTGCCGCACGACCAGGTGCGGCTTCGTTGTGCGTCCTTGCGATTCGTAAGCCGATGCCTCGGAGACCACTCGAAGCATTTGTGCGACAGACCACTTAGGCCTCGCTCATCTCGGTGAGATCGGCCGAGAGGACATCCCTCTCCTCAGGATCCTCGATCTGGCTCAAGAGCCCCTTGGCCAGCTCCAGGTGGGACGAGAATGTCGTGACGTCGTCGACGTCGGCTGCTGCCCGGGCGATGGCCTCATGAGCGAATCCGGTGACGAACGGATCGAGTTCATTTTCCTGGCAGACCTGGAGGGAATGCTCTCCAAACCTGCGTGCCAGGTCGGCATAGCCGAGGACGGCGGCGACCCGTGATACCTGCCAGTCGGCGATGGCCCAGTTGCGGGGCTCACCCACCTCATACCAGTGGAATCGTTGGGCGAAAGTAGAGGTGAGCATCTGCACTTCCTCCTCTCTGTTCAGCCCGTCCTTGTCGAGGAAGGTCCAAGTGTGGTTGTAGGCCCGTGGCGCAAATGTGCGATGCCATGCCGCGATCTGATCCGCGGCTGGGTTCTCAATGGGGTCGATCATGCTCTTACCTCTGCTGGATTTGGAAACCAACGCAATTCTTCGGCCCCGGGACCCAGGTCTGCGAACTGACCTCCGGTCTCAGGGTCTCTGCCAAGGATCCGACGCGCCTCGTCGAGATATACCTTCAAATCTTCTATCGGCGCCGTCGATGGAGCCGGTGCTGTGGCGATGCCCTTGAAGTCGACGTCGTTCAACGACGAAGCCGGTTTGGGCAGGCCATCACGGTGTCGCCATAACGCGGTGCCCGCGTCGTAGGTGTAGAGGGGGAGCAGACGCCACCCCTGGTCGGCGACCACGTGCACCGCGTCGACGATGAACTGGAACGCTTCCTCCTCGATGAAGTAGTTGAAGTTGACTCTGATCCAACCCGGCTTGATGACCTCACAGCCGTTGGCGACCGCGGCCTCGATTCGCTCGGTTTGAGCGTCGTCGATGCCCAGCAGACGGTGCCCGTAGGGCCCCGCGCAGGAGCAACCGCCTCGCGCCTGAATGCCAAACAGGTCGTTGAGAAGGGCGACGACGAAGTTGTAATGCAACGTCTGTTGGGCGTACCGGATCACAAAACTGACAATGGAGAGCCGCTCGGCGTCAGGGTTCCCCATGATCTCGATATTCGGATTGGTCGACCAGGACGAGATCGCTCTCCGGATGAAGTCATGCTCCCGCTCCTTGATGACCGCCACGCCGACGGTTTCCTTCAGATGGAAGACGAGACCAGCCCTGATCGATTCGACGATCGCGGGTGTTCCGCCTTCCTCGCGATGCTCGAGATCTGCGAGGTATGTGTGATGGGTGGAGGACACGTACTGGACCGTTCCCCCGCCCGGCACCGCCGGAACGGTAGAGGTGAACAGATCCTTGCGTGCCACCAAGACCCCCGGAGTTCCTGGCCCGCCGATCAGCTTGTGCGGCGAGAGAACCACGGCGTCCTTGTAGTCACCGCTGCCGTCGGCAGCACTTCCCATGTCTATCTCCACATAGGGCGCCGAGGCGGCGAAGTCCCAGAAGGACAGAGCGCCGTGGTCGTGGAGCAGCCTCGATATCGATGCCGTGTCCGAGATGATCCCGGTGACGTTGGAAGCCGCGGAGAATGAGCCGATCTTCATGGTGCGATCCGGGTACTTGGTGAGGTTGTTCTCCAGGTCCTCCAGGTCGATTTGGCCATCGGCGTTCTCGTTGATTTCGATCACGTCAGCGATGGACTCACGCCAGGGGAGCTCGTTGGAGTGGTGCTCATATGGCCCCACAAAGACGATTGGTCTCTGGTCATCAGCGATCTGACTCGACAGGTCGTACGTCTCGTCCAGCGGTCTCGGGATGCGGATCCCCAGCATCGTGATCAGACGATCAATGGCTCCCGTCATCCCGCTCCCGGCGAAGATCACAGCGTGCTCCTCGGGGTTCGCTCCCATCGAGCGCCGGATGATTTCCCTTGCGTCCTCTCTGAACCGGGTGGTCTGGAGACCGGTTCCGGAAGTCTCGGTGTGGGTGTTGGCGTAGAGGGGGAGAACCTGATCTCGGATGTAGTCCTCGATGAATGCCAACGAGCGGCCCGAGGCGGTGTAGTCGGCGTAGGTGACCCGTCGGAGGCCGAAGGGGGTCTCGACCGCAGTGTCTTTGCCGATGACTGAATCTCTGATTAATTCGACGAGACTCACCACGCCCATCCTTTCGCTTGGAAATTTGCAGTGGCCGTTAAGCGCAGCCGGGACAACACTAGGAGCCCGATGAGCGATCACACCACTGTCACCGTCGGCGGCGAAGAGGTTCGTGTCTCCAGTCCGGAGCGGGTGGTCTTCCCGAAGCAGGGTTGGACCAAGCTCGATGTGATAGAACATTTCGTGATCGTTGCCGAGGGTGCTGCAAGAGGGATCAGCGGCCGGCCCACCATGCTCAAGCGATTCATGAAGACGGTTGATGACGATCCGATCTATCACAAACGGGCCGCGAAGAACACACCCTTCGACACGGTTCAGATCAGGTTTCCATCGCAGCGGCCCGGCCGAATGAACGTGCCCCGGTCACAAGCCGACGTTGTGCGTCTCGCTCAGCTCGGATGTCTCGACTTCCACCCATGGCCCATCCGCGATGACGACATCGACCATCCCGATGAGTTGCGATTCGACTTCGACCCGACCGAGGGAATCACGTTTGACCAGATTCGAAAGGCCGTCGCGGGCGCCAAGGATTTGCTCGACGAGCTGGGACTGGTGGGTTGGCCAAAGACATCAGGGAGCAGGGGGATCCACGTCTATGTACGGATCGAGCCGATCTGGGACTTCTTTCAGACTAGGAGAGCGGTGCTCGCTTTCGCCCGTGAGCTGGAGCGACGGATGCCGGGATTGGTCACTACCAAGTGGTGGAAGGAGGAGAGGGTGGGCGTATTCGTGGACTACAACCAGAACGCCCGAGACAAGACCGTTTCATCCGCTTACGGGGTGAGGCCGACCGGGTACGTCTCGGCACCCTTCAACTGGGGTGACCTCGCCGACGTCGCCATCGAGGACTTCCCGTTGGATCGTTTCGCAACCCGATACTCGGCGATCGGCGACCTGACGGCTGAAATTGACGATTCGGTCGGTCGTATCGACACCCTGTTGGAGTGGGTTCTTCGGGACGATGAAAACGGGATTGGCGACGCACCCTGGCCACCCCACTATCCAAAGATGCCAGGTGAGCCGCCGCGGGTTCAGCCTTCAAAGCAGCAACGTCCCGATGACGAGTACTAAAGGCTTCTAAAGGGCGTCTCGTCTCTTGAGGGCCCAGGTGAGGGCGCCAAGACCGATGGCCAGCGCGGCCGCGAGCTTGGCTACTCCGCCGCCAACGCCCGCCGTGACAGGCCCGAGGACGTCTGTGGCGATCTCACCAAGGTTGTCCTCGATGGCGGCGTAAATCGACATCGAGATGCGCCAGATCGAGAACTGCGCCAACCCGGTGACGGCGTTGGCGAGGATCGTCTCGATCACGATGATGTAGCCCAGGCCGACCAGCAGCGAGCGAGGCACCAGATAGCCAAGCGGTACGAAGATCGCGGCGTAGCCGATCGCCGCTGAAAGGAACAGGGCTAGCCCCGGTAGGGCGACAGACAGATCAGCACCGACGGCAAGCGTTGCGACAACCGTCGCCAGCCAGCCACCAATCGCCACCGTTGAGGCGGCAGCAGCCCCGGCGATCATGGCCGAGACTGCGAGCACAGTGCGGGGCATCGGCCGCATGTAGATGTATGGCAGCGTTCCGCCATCTCTCTCCTCTCGCAGGGTGGCTGAGGCCAGGATGAGGGCGGCAATGGCGAAGCTGTAACCGACTGATGCAACGATGTCGGTGTAGAGCTCCGGCAGCTCGTCAGGGTCGGAGTCGAAGCCCACCAGCCAGAACACCAGCCCTGACACCGAGGCGAGGGCTATGAGCCAGATCACCCGGCTCCTGCGCATCATTCTCAGATAGAGGTGACGGACCAAGACCGTCATCGGCCCTCCACCAGATAGCGAAACACGGATTCGAGTGACTCGTCGACAGGCTCCACGCGACTGAGCGCGATGCCTGCCTCGACTGCGACCGCAGGCAGCCTCATTGCCAGCTCCCCGGCATCGGAAGCCTCGACTCGAACCTGCTCACCGTCGAGATGAACCCCGATTACCCCATCGGCTCCAATCAACGCGGCGGCGAGACGCCGAGCCTCTGAAGTCTCGACGTAGACAAGACGGGGCTTGTCGGTCATCGCCGATCGGATGGTTTTGACGTTGCCAACCGCAGCGAGACGGCCGTCGACCATTGCTACCACCCGATCGGTCATCCGCTCGACCTCGGCCAGGACATGGGACGAGACGATCACGGTTCGCCCTGCTGCTCCCAGTTCCATGAACAGTTTGATCAACTGTGCCCGCTGTACCGGGTCGGCACCGTTGAGCGGCTCATCGAGGAGAAGTACTTCCGGATCGGTCACCAGCGCTGCAGCCACTTTCGCTCGTTGTCTCATCCCTTTGGAGAATCCACCGAGAATCCGGTCGGACGGGTCAACCAGATCCACCATCACCAAGGCCCGCTGAACGCGATCGGCTACATCGTCAACCTTGGCCAACCTCGCCGCCAGCTCGACAAACCTTCGTGCTGTCATTCGCTCATAGATGGCCTCATCTTCGGGCACAAGCGACACCCTCCGGTAGACCGATGGATCCTGGCGAGGGTCCACGCCGAGAAGGCTGATCCCCCCCTGCGATGGCCGCTGTAGTCCGGCGATCACCCGCAGAAGGGTCGTCTTGCCGGCACCGTTTGGGCCGAGGAGACCAGTGACACCCGGCCGGAAGCCGATGGTGACCTCACTGACTGCCACCTTGAGGCCAAACCACTTGGAAAGCTCGGTGACGACGATGGTGTCGGTCACGCCAGCCTCCGATACCGCTGTCGGACGAACAATCCGCCAACTACCACCAAAGAAACAATCACGACTACCGATGCCCAGACCTCGAAGCCGGCAATCTCCGCGGGGTACTCGACTGTGTTCTCGAATAGATGATCTCTGATGATTCGAGGGTGTTGGTCGAGAGCCAACAGCGAAGCGAACCTGGCTCCCGGGAAGCCGGCCTCGGCAACCCTGGCTGCGATTCCACCCCCGGCGACCAACAGGCCGAGGAAGGCGGCGGCCGCGATACCGGTGCGATCGATCACAGCGGAAAGAGTGAAGACGACGGCTCCATGAAGTGCGACGAAGGCGAGTGTGGTGACCGGGACCTTCCAAAGGATGTCGAGAGTGTCTCCCAGGTAGGGGAGGAAACCTTCATCGGCGATGAGGGCTAACCCGAGATGGAGGACCACCTGGGGGACTATGTAGATGGCGCCAACAATTGTGGCAAACGCACCAACCTTTGAGCTGAGATAGCCGTCGACGGTGAGTGGGCGGGAGAAATAGACCGACAAGACGCCCTTGGTCCGGTCGGGAATCAGTAGTTGAGGGCCGGCGAGGGCGATAAAGAGAAGGGAAATCCCTGAATAAAAGTCAAAAAGCCCGCCGTAGCTCGGGACCCCTTCGCGAAGGCTTTCCTCGATATTGCCGATAGCCCAATGGATGCCGATGAAGACGGCGGCGGCGATGACAGCGATCGAGATGAGACTCCAGGGGAAAATCTTCCGCCGGGCCTTTCGCCCAAGACCGAGCACCCTGCGGATGCCGTCCTTGTAGACCGCCTTCCGGGCTCCGGCGGGGCCGCTTCGCTCGCCTTCGTAGGTGCGGTAGCCACGGTCGTAGATGACCTGGTCCGTCACGAAGTCTCCCTCGCGAGAAAGAGGTCCTCCAGAGAGGCCGAGCCACGGACCATGCGGGTCAGTCCGGAGCCAACGGCGGCGGTTTCTTCCACGACCGCGTTTTCGATCGTCTCATCGCCTGGCCCGACGATGATCCTCATGCCTTCGACCTTCGTCTCAAAGCCTCGCTGCATGAGTCGCCCCGCAACTTCCTCGGCCTTGTCGAGCACCTCGACCAGAACCGTTCCCAGCTTCTCGAAACCTTGGAGAGGGCCGGAGCGGAGCAGCTGACCGGCGTCGAGCATCACGACCCAGTCACAGGTCTGCTCGATATCAGTGAGGACGTGGGACGACACGATCACATTGATGTCGAACTCGGCGAGCCGCCGGATCAGTCGAAGCATCTGGACCCTTCCTTCGGGATCAAGACCGGATGCCGGTTCGTCGAGAAGGAGGAGTTCGGGGTCGTGGACGATGGCCTGGGCCAGCTTCACCCGCTGGAGCATGCCGGTAGAGAAGTCACTGAGGAACCGAAAACGCTCTTCCTCGAGCCCGACGAGGAACAGCGTCTCGGACGAACGTCGTTTCGCTTCTCGGGAAGGGATTCCTGCCAGTTGAGCCGAGTAGGCAACGAAGTCGGCGGCGGTTTGGTCTTTGGGAAGGCACTCGCCCTCGGGCATGTATCCGATGCGCGCCCTGACATCGAGGGGATGGGATTGAGGGTCATGACCGAGGACCTCGATCTCGCCAGAAGTCGGGTGAAGCAGGCCGAGTAGGAGTCGAAGCAGGGTTGTCTTCCCGGACCCGTTGGCGCCGACCAAACCGGTCACGCCCGCCGGGATCTCGAGGTTCAAGTCTTGGAGCGCGACAACATCGCCGTAGTCGTGGGTCAGACTGCCGATCTGGACTATCGCTTCGGGCATTGAGACGGCAGTGTGACAGATGAGCCGGCTCTACCGATACTCCCCAAAAAGGGGCCCCGAGAAAGATCCCCCGCTCTGGCTTCTGGGGAGGAAAACGGAGCGTTCAGCCCACGACCACATCGTCGAAGCCGGGGCCTTCGGGACGTTCCAACTGCTCCATAGTGCAGCTCGTGGCATCTCTGTCCGGTCGCCACCGATGGAACCGGGTGGCGTGACGAAACCGGTTGCCTTCCAGCTGGTCGTAGCTCACTTCGACCACCACGCCGGGCACCACCGGCGTCCACGAGGTGTCTTTGCCGGCCGACCAACGACTCGGCCCCCCAGGCGCTCTTGCTTTGGCATCGAAGCTGTCTTCGGCGATCAACTCCTGAAAACGATTGAAGATCTCAACCCGATCGACGTCGGGGAAACCCGAGCAGTGGCCGATGAAGTGAAGCTGACCAGACTCGTCATAGAGCCCGAGAAGCAGCGATCCGATCTTTCCTCCATCCTTGTGCTCTCTGAACCCGCCGACCACACAGTCGATTGTTCGGCGGTGCTTGATCTTTACCATCGCCCTCTTGCCGTGCTGATACGCGAGTTCAGGACGCTTCGCGATGATTCCGTCACAGCCGGCCGATTCGAAGTCGTCGAACCAGGCGCGTGCGAGCTGTTCATCGTCGGTTTGTGGTGTCAGATGCCAGGGAAGATCCAGTTCAGAAGCCAGCGAAACAAGCCGTTCTCGACGCTCACTGAATGGACGCTCGCGGAGATCCGTACCCCGGTCGGCGAGAAGATCGAATGCGACAAGCTCCGCCGGCGTGGCCTCAGACAACATGTTCACCCGGGACTCCGCCGGATGGATCCTTTGTTGTAAGGACCCGAAATCGGTCTGACCGTCGACCACGACCACCACCTCGCCGTCGACCACGGTCCCCTCCGGTAGGCGCTCGAGGGCGGAGACAAGTTCAGGGAAGTACCTCAGCAAGGGTCTCTGGTTTCTCGAGTCGAGTCGGGGACTGGGCCCCGACCACGAAACTGATCTGAAACCATCCCACTTGGGCTCGTAGACGAAGTCCCCCTTGGGCCACCTCTCCGATGTTTTCGCTTCCATCGTCTCGATCGGTGGGTCGAAAGGGTGGCTCACGTCCGTGCAGTGTATGTGTCGATACGCTGATCGCTCTATGAAGGAGCGACTCAAAGGGTGGTACCGCGCCAGCAGCCAGTCTCTGAGAGATGCCGCACACAAGTTCGGCGTGGACCGTGCCAACCGGATGGCTGCAGCTATCGCATACCGCGTGGTATTCGCTCTTGCTCCCTTGTTGCTCATTGCCGTGTCGGTATTGGGTGCCGTGGTCGGCAGCTCGGAAGAGGCTCAGGCTGACATCAGCACCTCCATTGAGGAGGTGGCCGGCGAGCAGGTGGCTGAGTTCATGGGCGGATTCATCGATTCGGCCCTGAGTTCGGGCGATACGGCTGCACTGATTGGAGCTGTATTGCTCGTATGGAGCACTACGAGCCTTTTCCTGGAGATGCAGAACGATCTGAATGACATCTTCGAGGTCCCTTACGAACGCGTTTCAGGCTTGATTGAACTTGCCAAGATGAGGGGGATCGGGGTTCTCTGGGCGTTCGGCCTTGGGCTTGGCGCTCTGTTGGTGTGGCTGCTCAATGCAGTCTGGCGATTCTTCGATGGCCTTTTTCCCGAGAACCTGAGCAGCCTCCATGCCTTGATCGCCTTGCTGTCACCGCTCATCTCACTTGTCATTCTCCCGCTTGTGTTTGGCCTTGTGTTTCAGACCATGACCGCTGTGAAGGTGCAGTGGAGGGCGGTCTGGTGGGGCGGCCTCTTTACGGCGATCGCGTTCATCGCTGCTGCCCAAGGAATCGGGTTGTATTTCACGCTATTCGACAGTCCAACTGCGATCGGATTCGCCAGTTCGCTCGTTGTTGTTCTGTTTCTCGCCTATCTCCTGTCATCGGTGTTCCTTTTCGGAGCCGAAGTCACCAAGGTCTACTCGGATCACCTTGATGGTCTGGAGGCTCAGGAGCAGCGAAACAAGCTCGCGATGCATGAGGATGGCTGACGCGACGAGGATGTGGGCAGCACAGCTCTGGGTCGATGTCCTTTGAATCCGGTCGCCACACTGTCGTTTGGCGCGCTTTTCCAATAACCTCGTCCACATATGTCAATCGATATCGCCGGTTTCGTGACCGATCTCAAAGAACACGCCGTCGAACACGGATTCCATGTCCATGACGAGCGGCACTTTGTCGAGACCTACTCCTTGCGGCAGGCCTGGGAGGTCGACCTACATCCGGAGTCGGGATGTGGTGGGCCGATCGATCTCCATTTGGCCCTCGACGTGGACCCAAAGGTGATCCTTGGCCTCAGGGAACGGCTGGATCAGATGTCTGACGAGTTCGAGGAACCGGAGGACGAGTATCACCTCGAGCTCTTCTTCAATTGGGCTGTGCCCCCCTTGCATTCGCCTCCTGACCTACTGGTACTAGCCACCGACCTCGCCGGCATCGGTGGGGTCACTCTTGCAATCGAGGTCGCAGCGATCGATACCTATGCAGCAGTCACCGATGCTCCCGAACGTCGTCTGGCTCTCACCGGAAAGTCGTCGGTCAGTCTCGTGGAGATCTTGATGGGACGCGAGCAGCTCTGTGAGGTGCTGGACAAGTCACACGAAGTCAGCGAGTACCTAGTCGAGCGGGTTGGGGATTGGATGGAGCTGTCTACGTGATGAGGGTGATCAGGGCCCAGAGGCCCAGCGCTGCGGTGAGGGCCGCGAGCGTGTAGAACGCCGTCACGGTGGATGGTTTTGGCGCCGCGCCTTCGATGGCCGGGTCGGGGCCCATGACAGTCGATGGTTGGACTTGAGGCGGTGACGCGTCGCCGTTGAGGCTCAAGGCGAATCCACTCGGATCGTCAGGCAGAAACGAAAGCCTTTCCTCCTCAGCTTCGATCACCCAACTCCCCTCGCCGCTCTCCTTGATCCGGCATTCGGACGAGGACCATTCTCCGATCTCGACCTCGCCCGCGACCAATGTGACAGTGGTGTCGTCGAGACCGACCGTTACCTTGATACTGCTGTCGTCGAGCGAGACGACACCATGGAAAATCGTCATCCGGGTGACCCTCCGCGGTTGTGACGCCAACAACCTAAGCGATCCCGCCCGTGGTTTATGGCTACTTCGGCACCCAGCTTAGAAATGTTGCACCTCGCCACCTTCCGTCATCGATCCGACGGGCCACAGTGGCGCACCTAGAAGGCGACGCCGATGGCGTCACATAGGAAGCTGGTGAAGTTGGCGGCCTTCTGGAACATCCTGCCCAGCTCGACGTCGAACCCGTTCGATGTGACCGTCGACTGAGGGAGCCTCGACCCGGCGATGAAGCTCTTCATTCGAAGGTCGTCGGCATAAGGGTGATCAGCGTCGAGTTCCTTGGGCACTCTCTTCAACATCTCGTCGTCATCTTGGGTGGTGGACCAGGTATTGCTGAAGGCCTTGCCCTTCGCCGCCTTCTTCCATCCGGCGGGATCGTCGTTCATGGCCTGTCTGATCTTCCTGGTCACCGCGGTTTCCGGGTGCCAGAGCCCCACACCGGCAAAGCAAGCTCTTGGCTCCAGGTGGAGATAGAAACCGGGGGCGTGGATGTCCTTGCCCGCTTCGTGGCGAAACTGAATGCCGACGTTGGTCTTGTATGGGGTCTTGTCCTTGGAGAACCGGACGTCCCGATACGGCCTCATCAGAGATCCGCCCACTGTTCGCGAGTCGGCGGTGAAGTGAGGCGAGATTTTCTTGATGTGTGCATCGAAGTCATTGATGAACTCGAGAGCAGGCTCACGAATGACTTCGATGTAACGCTGCTTGTTTTCGTCCCACCACGCCTTCTCGTTGTTTTGCTCCAAGTCGTTGAGGAATTTGAACAGGCTTGGCGAGAAATGTTTCTTGGTCACGGTGTCCTTTCGTTCTCGTCCCAACATACGCGTGCCGAACGACAGGTTTGAAGGGGTCTGTTCTGGGGATCTGCTGAATGGTGTCCCTCGAGGTGAGTGACAGCATTGTTCAGCGGGCCCCCTAATGGGTAGCTGTATCTTCGGTCTCGAGCTCAGCCCAGGAAGCTCGGAGGCCTTCTCGCATGACAGTCAAGAGACTCCTGAAGTCCTTGCGAAGCACCCAGGCTGCGGCAAGCAGAAAAACCACTCCAATGCCGAGTCTCATGCTGTACGAGACGCTCTCCGAGACTTGGAAGAACTCGGCGAGGAGAGATTCGCCAAGCTGAACCATGAACAGGCTCAGCATCACCCACGCCTCAGTGCGACTCACTGTTCGGCTGGCAATGATCGCTACTGCAAAAACCGACTGGGTCGCCGTGACCCAGAGCTCGACCTTCTGGACTCGGTCGAGGGGAAGCGCGACGAGCTGCCCGGCGAAAATGGCGAACACGATGGGGAGCGTTCCAACGAGAAGCGTCCACTGATTGACTTTCGATGAGATAAGGGCACCCAGCCCGGTACGTGCCGACAGACGCCAGGCGAACAGAATCGCTATCAGCAACTCAGGTGCCTCAGAGGCGAGCGGAGCTATCCACTTCACCAGAAGGAAGTCGCTTACACCGATTGCCTCGCCCAAGTCGATGATCGACTCCGCGAAAGGCTCGGCTACCACGAGGATCACCGCGGCGGCGAGTACAAAGCCGGCGTAGTTGGTCGCTTGGCGTCTCTTTTTTGGGAGGGAACCGATGTATGCACTAGGCCCCATCAAGTGGGGCTCACCCGGGGACGCGCCAGACAGGCGAACTATGTACACGACATAGATGCTGACGAGGATCGCGGCGTCCAGGAGGGTGAGGGTATCCTTGAAGAACAAGGTCAACCCGTAGGCCGATGCGATAGCCAGATAGGCGATGTCAACGGACTGCGTGCGCGAGAGCCGCACCTCGGTAGTCGTCGAGCCCTCGGCCGTTTCGATGTCGGCCTGGGTCTTCTTCACTCTCCATGTTCCGATCAGGATGACGAGTGGCCAGCCGAGTCCGATGAGAAGCTGGTTGGCGCCGGTCATATTGGCTAGGGCGAGCGGCCCGTACATGGATGCCTCGCCTGTTGCTGCGTACTCCTGCCCGGCCTTGGAGGTGAAAACGAAGTCAACCGCGTATTCGGGGAGGACAGCGATGAGGGCGAGCAAAGCGAGGGCCAATCCCGCTCCGACATCGAGTTGGATCACCTCGGCGGCCCAGGACAGGATAAAAGCCGCACCGACGATGGCCATTCCGTAGAGGGTCGCTGCAAGGATCGGGTCGAGATGTGCCCCCGTGAGCCGGATGAGAACTCCGGGAACAGTCACACCCAGTGCAGCCGCTATCAAGAGGAGCTGTCGGCGAGGATCTAGGTCCGGGTGCTCCATTGCGGCGGGGATTGTAGGAGTCGGCTTGGCCAGATCTGTGTTGCTAGTGCGCTCTCCAACTTTATTGGTCGTGCACTAGCTCAGGACCCGACGACAGGACCATGCCTGCCAGTAGTTCTGTCCGAGTTCCTCGTAGCGATTGGCCAGCCATGCGGCCGTGGCGATGTTCGCCGCAGGTTCGAAGACGCTCGCATTGGGAAAGCCGGCGTTGGGGGCAGTTGTAGCCCAGGTCGCAGGGAGGAACTGGTACAGGCCAGACGCTCCCGAGTACGGGTTGTACGCATTGGGATCACCCAGACTCTCACACTGCATGATCTGAAGAGCCTCGTCGACCCGATTTGCCGGGAAATACTGCGAAACCAGCCCGCGCCACTGCTCGACGCCGGGTTTTCCCGTCCAGCTGCCACCTGGTTCTCCTCCAGATGTAGTCGGAGGTGAGGTCGGAGGCGGGGAAGTGCTGGTGGGAGTCGGAGAGCCTGGAGTTGTCGCGGTCGTAGTGGTCCGCTCATCCTGTCGCCGCTGCTCTGCTTCACGGGCTCTAGCCGAGTCAACTGCCGACAGAGCCGAGCGATACTCGGCGTCGGCGGCATTGGCTTCCCGAATGGCGTCGGAGAGCTTGGCGTCGGCCTGCTCGTAGAGAGCTGCAAGCTTCTGAACCTCGAAATCGACTTCTGCTTTGAGAGCGGCGACTTCGTCTTTCTTGGTGAGATGATCGGTCTGAAGGGTTTCGAGTTCGTTCTTCTTGGCGACCAAATGTTCGACCGCCTGTCGCCCTGAGATGACCACCTCCTCGACTAGAACACCTGCCACCAGGGCGGACTCGACGGTGTCAGAGTTGACAAAGCTCAACATTGGGATCGCCAAAGCGTTCATGTATGCATCCACCGCCTGAACTTCGATCTCCGATTCGATCGAGGTCATTTCGGCATCGGCGAAAACGATCTGCTCTTCAACCTTGTCGAGGTCCGCGGCCACCGTTGACAGCTGGGCCGCAAGATCGCTGATTCGGGTGAGAGTCGCGGTCAGTTGGACCTCGATCTCGGCCCGATTGGCCACGGCTGCATCGACCAAACCAGCCGCTACGTCTGATCGTTCCGCGGCGTCGGCGGCGTTCTGTTCGGTGTCTCCAACATCCTGGGCATATGCGGATCCGCCGTCGACAACGAGGACGGCGATGACGAGAGCAAGGGCGAGGCCAACGAAGAGATGGCGCGGAGGACGCATGGCGGTGGTATGAGGGTAACGAATGGCAGAAACGACCGGAAGTGGGATGGGTCGTTTGCTGTCGGGGGCGGTGGGGAATGTCGCGGCGGATGGCCGTGTTCTCGCGGGTCTCAAAAGCAAGGAGTTTCATGATTCCCGATTCGCATGTCGATCTTCTCTCCTGGGAGTCCAGGACCCTCGCCAATGTGGCGACCATTGGCCCCGATGGAGAGCCGCACAACAATCCGGTTTGGTTTGAGTGGGATGGCATCCACCTCAAGTTCAGCCTGACCACCGGCCGCCAGAAGTACCGAAATCTGCAAAGGGACAAGCGCACGTCACTAACGGTGGTCGATCCGGACAACCTCTACCGCTACGTCGAGATCAGGGGTGAGTTGGACGGGATAGAGCCTGATCCGGAGATCGACTTCATCTCCCGGATGGCGAAAAAGTATCTCGACAAGGATCGCTACCCATGGCACCGAGAGGGTGACGAGCGTGTGATCATGAAGATCCGTCCCACCAAGGTCTCCGGAATGGGCTGAGTAGCTTGGGGCGGGTGACTCGCACCAACATTTCTGGAGCCAGCCCCTACGAACCAATCTATGGATTCAGCCGGGCGGTCCTGGTGGGGGACCGGGTGATTGTCGCCGGCACGGCTCCGATATGGCCGGATAGTGAGGTCGATCCGGATCCGGCTGCTCAGGCCCGACGGTGCATCGAGATCATGGTTGGCGCTGTGGGCGAGGCGGGTGGATCGGTCGAAGACGTGGTCCGCACCCGGATGTTCATCATCGACCCCGCCGATGCCGATGCGATTGGAAGAGCCCATGGCGAGGTGTTTGACGAAATCAGGCCTGCGTCGACAATGGTCGTCGTGGCCGGTCTTCTGGATCCGAGATGGAAGATCGAGATGGAACTTGAAGCCGTCTTAACGCGTTGACCTGTTTGATATTCCCTGGAGGTATTCATGTTTGGACGTAAAAGCAAAGAGATGCCGGCACCCGAGGACGCGATCCTGGGTCGTGAAAACGCTGTAGAAGTTCCGGTCGCCCACTTCGTCAACGGCAGCTCACTGGTGGGACCGTTCCCTGAGGACACCGAGATTGCGGTGTTCGGAATGGGTTGCTTCTGGGGAGCCGAGCGCCGGTTCTGGCAGCTGGAAGGCGTGCACTCGACGAACGCTGGTTATGCCGGGGGTTATACCCCCAACCCGAGCTACGAAGAGGTATGTACCGGAAGGACCGGCCACACCGAAGCGGTGATGGTCGTCTATCGGCCGGATCAGATCAGTTACGACGAGCTGCTCCGGGTGTTCTGGGAAACCCACGATCCGACTCAGGGTTATCAGCAAGGCAACGACATCGGAACCCAGTACCGATCGGCCGTCTACACGACAACTGATGGCCAGCTTGACCAGGCGAAGCGGTCACAGGATGTCTATCAGGCCGAGCTGACCCCGTTGGGGTTCGGCGAGATCACCACGGAGATCAAGTCGCTCGGCGAGTACTACTACGCCGAGGACTACCACCAGCAGTACCTGGCCAAGAACCCCCACGGCTACGACTGTCACGCCAACACCGGGATCGGCTACCCGGGCCTGGGCTGATCGTTGCTCGTGCGTAACGTCCCGGTTTTCGGGACGCTATGCACGACGGTTGGCGAATCAGCCGTGGCGGTCGGTCGGGTCCGGCTCGGTGTGGATGCTGAGTTCCCGGTGGGTGTGACGTCCCGGCACCGGCTTGTGCGCGGGGTCGTCGATGAAAATCCCCCCCTCGCCCACGTGCTGGAGCGACGGGCCGTACGCATCGGTGAGATGCTCCGGGGTCAACACTTGGTCTGGTGGTCCAGCGGCCACTACCCGACCTGATAACAGAAGCACATGGTCGGCGAACTGGGCCTCGGTGAGGTCGTGTGTTGTCATGATGACCGTGCATCCCTCGTTGAGTTCGTCGTGGATGACGGAGTCGATGGCCTGAGCTGTGGGCAGATCAATTCCTGTGAGGGGCTCGTCGAGAAGGAGAATGTCGTGATCCTGGGCTAGACCCTGCGCGACAAAAACCCGCTGGCGTTGGCCTCCGGAGAGATGATGGAGGTGCTTGGACGCGAGGTCAGAGATCCCTGTGCGGTCCATTGCGTTCGCCACCGCCTGCCGATCGCGGTCGGATAGAGGCCGGTATGCACCGGCTTCGGCATACCGGCCCATGGCGACCACCTCGCGAACCGAAATGGGCAAGGCATCGCTTACTTTGGTGGTTTGAAGAACATAGGCAATCCGATGCGACCCTCTTGCGCGGGCGGGGACATCGATGCTGCCTGACCTCGGCTGGTGCAATCCGGCAATGGCATTGAGAAGTGTCGACTTTCCGGAACCGTTGGGGCCGATTACGGCAGTCGCGCTTCCCGCGGGGATGGTGAAGGACGACTTGTTGACCGCTATCACCGATCCGTAGCTGAGGAGGAGGTCGCTTGCCTGAACAGCAGCATCGTTCACGCGCATTTGGTGCACCGGCCCTCAATCTCGAGGACGTGGTCGACTGCGTCGAAAGACGCCGCGGCTCCGATGTCCTTGACCAGCTCAGCGAGCTTGGCCTCATGGGGATGGGAGATGGCGATGTCCTCAACCGACCCGCAGATGACGCAGATGAGATGGTGGTGGTGCCCTCTCAGCCACTCGGCCAACTCGTATCGGGTTACTCCCTTGGCGCCGAAATGTGGCACGACTATGCCTGCACTCTCGAGGACCGCCAACGACCGGTACAGCGAGGAGAGGGGCACTGCCGAACCTACTTTGGCGTGTAACTCCGCCGGGGATCTCGGCCCTTCGGATCGAGCAAGTGCGGTGACGACCACGCGTCGACCGCTGGTGTAGCGGACCTCTTGATCGGC
>CAXMPS010000289.1:0-2124 GCA_964194995.1 uncultured Gammaproteobacteria bacterium
GTTGCCCGGCGTCAGGTAGAGAGGGTGTTTCAGTTCTTTGACCTGCTCATGAAATCGCGCCGCCGCTGCGGCGTAGAGGTCGGGGATGGCGGGCACTGGGTGCACCAGGTCGCCGACGTTGACCACGAAGGCCAGATCACGGGCATTTAGATCGCGGATCACGTGGCGCATACGCCGGTTAGCCAGGCGGTTGACCTCATAAGGTGAATTGCAGTCGTCCTCGCCCTGGTTCACGTGCGTGTCGGTGATTACGCCGAAACTGAACAGGCGCCGGCCGAGCGTGTCGGGGTTCAACGATTCGGTGGTCATAGTGGCTTCCTACTTGAGTCTCGGAGAGTTGTGCATTCCGCCAGTGGAGATACTAGGCGCTATGGACACTGATGGTCTGGCAGTAGACTTTCAGCGTTGCGGGCGCGGCCACCTCGTTCACCCGCAGGAGGCGTGACGAGCGGACCGCGTCGGTGGTGAGAATCGCCACAAAGTGGCGCTCCCTTGACGGTCCGACCCTTTTGCCAAGTGTACCGAAGTTCAGGAGAAGAATCTATGTGCGGGGAACGTCGTCATCAGCCCGCCCGAGCGTAGATGTTCTCGACCAAGTCGACGACTTTTCCGCGATGGTCGAATTCGATGCCGAACCGTTCGTAATAGAAGTCGCGCGGCCGCAGGTCGTCGCCGATGTTGTCCATGTGGGCCTGCATTAGACCTTCCAGATGCTTCCGCGTCCCAACGTGTCGTGAATCATCAATCAGGTTCTGCATCTGGTAGGGATCTTCCAAATTGTCGCAGAGAAGCCAGGGTTGGTCTATGGTTCGGACGTAGGTATAGCGGCCGGTGATTACACCCCGGTACTCGAAGCGCATGCCTTTGAAATCCGGATACTGGTCGTCACCTCGAGGATCGCCGATGCTGAACGGACAAGGATTCATGATCAGCACCGACTCAGGCGGGTCCGACCTCTTCCCCTTCATGAAAGGCGAGAGGTCAACACCTTCCACGCGATCGGGCACCGACAAACCGGCCAACCCGAGCAGCGTCGGCATGACGTCGATGACGCTGATCGGGGCGTCGACGACCTTGCCTGCGGGGACGACGCCCGGATAGCGGAGGACAAACGGCACCTTTACGGCCTCGCTCCACGGCCACTGTTTCTTGTAGAGGCCGTGGGACCCGTGCATGTCGCCGTGATCGGACGTGAAGACCACGATGGTCTCGTCACGAATCCCCATTTCGTCGATCGCTTGAAGAAGGCGTTGGAACTGGTCGTCGAGAAAAGTCGTCTGAGCATAGTACCCCCAGAGATCGGCACGCGGCACGTCGGGGCAGTTCGGCCGACCCTCGATGGCGCCCGCATCGTACATGTCCAGATACTTTTGGGGCACCAAGCGATAGGGATGATGGGGCGGTCCCCACGACAGGAACAAACAGAACGGGTTTTCGCTCTCGCGGGCCTTCAGATAGTCGATCGCGTGCGTGGTCTGCGCTTCCGCGTCCCAGCCATCCCAGATCTTCAGATTGCCGTCGTTGTCGGTGAAATAGGAACGGTTGTAGTTGTGCTCGAAGTTAGCGCCCATCCAGTATTCGAAGCCCTGGCGACGCGGCCCCGGCGGCACCGGCGCTGGACGACTGGGGCCGTCGAGGTGCCATTTACCAATATAGGCGGTGTCGAAACCACCCGCCTTGAAGCAGTGGGCGATACTGACCTCGGTGGTCCGCAGTGGGATATCGTTGATCACCAATCCTGTCGAGGTCGGCGTGCGCCCGGTCAACAGCGAACCCCGATAGGGGCCGCACACAGGAAGGAGGGAGACCGCATTGGTATAGACGCACCCCTCCTCCGCGAATCGGTCGATGTTGGGTGTCTTGACCGCTTCCTCCAGCGCATAGCCTACCGACCCGGCGCGCAGCTGATCGGCAAACACGAAAAGAAGGTTGGGCTTCTTGCCGCGCAATTCAGTCATTCATGTGGACCTTATCTCGACATAAATCGGGCTACTCCATGCAAGGTGGAAGTGAGCCTGCTTGACCCGGACCCAATAGGCGCGCTCGCTGGCGACCGCGTTTTCGTCGACGAACTCGAACGTGGCATCGTGTTCATCACCCTCGCAGTGTCGGGTGGTAACCCTG
>CAXMPS010000290.1:0-15255 GCA_964194995.1 uncultured Gammaproteobacteria bacterium
ATCGGCGTCGTCACTATCGGATATCCCGCTCCTGATCGCCAGTCAGGAAGTCTGACCCGAGGAAAGAAGCCGAGAACCAAGGTGATCCACCTCAATGAGTGGACATAGCGACCCGATCGTAAAACGTAGCCGGAATCACTACTCCCCAGCAGGAAGCATTCTCTCCAGCGCCTCGTACGCCTCTGCAAGGTCCTCGTCCCTGACGAAGACCTGAATGCCCTCCGATGCGGCAAACATCGGCACCGCCCCCGACCCGGTATCTGCCTGGACGACCGAGTCGATTCCGTTGGCCTCCAGGCGAGCGCGAACCAGCTCGGCCTCTGTTACCGATCGATAGGTGCCGACACGAGTGAGCTCCATAGTGGGAGCCTAAGTGCCCTCCAGGTCTGAGTGGGATACTGGCGACATGGCCGATGACATCACATCGCCCACCAACGATCGCATCAAACGCTTGGTGAGGCTGCGAGACCGGAGGCATCGCGACGACGAGGGCGTACTTCTGGTCGAGGGGCGTCGTGAGCTGGAGCGGGCCATCAGCGCCGGCTTGTCACCAACAGAGGTTTACCTGCCCGACGGTGACGCTGTGGATTCTCCCGGCAGCCGTGTTTTCTTCTGCTCTGCGGAAGCAATGGCCAAGGCCTCCTATCAGACAAAGCCGGACACTGTGATCGGGATAATCGAGCAGTTCGATATATCACTCGACCAGATCGCTCTTGGCTCTCACCCCATGATCCTTGTGGCCGAGGGTCTGGAGAAACCGGGCAACTTGGGGGCCATCCTGAGGACCGCGGAGGCTGCAGGCGCTGACGCCGTCATCGCCGTCGACTCGAGAGTCGACCCCTTCAACCCCAACGTCGTAAGGGCCTCAACGGGAGCGATCTTCTCCGTTCCTTTCGCTGACGCGGGCCTAGCTGAGACCCTGCAATGGCTCCGTGCTGCCGGGGTGTCGATGCTGGCCGCATCCCCCCAAGCCGAGACTCCCCACTGGGGCGTGGATCTGACCGGTCGGGTGGCCCTCATGGTCGGCAGCGAGGACATCGGGCTATCCGATGCTGCCGAGGCCGCCGCGGACCGCCTGATCCGGATTCCCATGTTGGGCGCGGGCGATTCTCTGAACACATCTGTATCCATGGCGATTCTCGCCTACGAGACCGTCCGCCAGCGATCCGGGTAGGACAGCAACCCACGCTTCGGTGTAGATCGCGCCAGACACGGCGCGCGGCAAATTGGGAAGGTGCTCCTTGACATCGAACACATGTTCGAGATAGCTTGTCGTGGGCATGACCGTTGCCCTCCAGCCCAGCTTCGACGATCTTTCCACTCGTCTCATCGATGTCACTTTCTGCGTGCTCGACCTGGAGACCACCGGCGGTTCGGCTGCCAATTGCGAGATCACCGAGATCGGTGCCGTCAAGCACCAGGGCGGCGACCTCATCGCAACATTTCAGACCCTCGTTGACCCCCGATCCCCGATTCCCCCGACGATCACCATCCTCACCGGCATCACCCAG
Source organism: uncultured Gammaproteobacteria bacterium (assembly GCA_964194995.1). GTDB lineage: Bacteria > Actinomycetota > Acidimicrobiia > Spongiisociales > ZC4RG35 > JACZUI01. The sequence continues at coordinate 1,512 of CAXMPS010000290.1, forward strand.
GCCATGGTCCTTGATGCCCCCCGGATCGAGGCTGCCCTCCCCTCCTTCCTCGAATTCATCGGCGATGCAGTGATTGTCGGCCACAACGTGAGATTCGACATGTCGTTCCTCAATGCAGCGGCCACGAGACTCGGCTATGGAAGGCTCGAGAATCAGACTGTTGACACCGCCGCTCTGGCGCGACGACTGGTTCGGCCCGATGTTCGAAACCTCAAGCTGCGAACCCTGGCGGCACACTTTCGAAGCCCGGTGACCCCCAACCATCGTGCTCTGGCCGATGCCCAGGCAACCGCCCATGTGCTTCATGGACTTCTGGAAAGGGCGGGCTCGTTGGGGGTGACCAACATCGACGACCTGCTCCTTCTCCCCCGTGCCCGCGGAGCAGCGCATTATTCGAAGATCGCCCTGACCGAGCACCTGCCTCGGAAACCAGGGATCTATGTCTTTCGGGATCGGCAGGACACACCGATCTACGTCGGCAAGGCCACCAACCTGAGGTCCCGGGTGCGGCAGTACTTCTACGGCGACCCCCGCCGATCCATCGCCAACATGATGAGAGAGCTTCACACGATCGATCATCAGGTCTGCAGCACCCCGCTGGAGGCCGAGATCACCGAGCTTCGGCTGATCCATGCCCACCGGCCCAGGTACAACCGTCGCTCCCGTCCTCCCAAGACATCACACTTCGTCAAGCTGACCAAGGAGGCCTTTCCACGGCTCTCGATAGTTCGAACTCTCCGGGACGACAGCTTGCTCTACCTGGGTCCGTTTGGGTCCAAGCGCGCCGCGGATCTGGTGATGGCTGCCGTTTGGGACAGCCTCCCGATCAGGAGGTGTCGAACCCGGCCGGGAAGTCGACGCGGGAAGTGCGCTCCGGCCCAGCTCGGTGTCGCGTCATGCCCATGTGATGGGACGCTCTCCCAGGCCGAATACAAGCCCATCGTGGACCGCCTGATCGATGGCGCCACCTTCAACCCGAGCCTCCTGCTCGAACCTCTCGTAGCCAAGATGTCCGACCTGGCCGACGGACAGCGTTACGAGGAAGCCGGTTGGATACGCGACCGCCATAACGCTCTTGCCCGCGCCATCGAACGTCGCCAGAACTGGGGAGCACTTCAGGGTCTGGGCTGGTGGGAGGGTGAAACAGACGATGGCTCCAAGGTTCTCATAGATCACGGTCGCCTGGTCTCAACCTGGCGCAACGGTGAGCCGGCGCCGTTGATGCCAGTTGCACCAAAATCGAACCATGTCACCGAGGTTCCGCAGAATGTGGAAGGCGCGTACGAGGCTGACATCTTGTGGAGGTGGCTCATGACAAACTCTCCCCGAATCATCAACTCCACGGGCCTCCTTGCCCTACCGATTCATCACCCGAAACGGCTCAACCAGAAGGCACGAGGAGGCTGACCGGAGACTCCCATTCCGGCCTTGGCGGGAGTCGATGACACAATCAGCCAGGTGATCAAGCACATCGCTCGCATCGTTGTTGTGGTGCTTATGGCGTCTGCGTGTGCAGGTGAGGAGGTAGACACCTCCGGCGTGGCCGACCTCGAGCCTGTCACGGTTGAAGTGTTCGCGTCAAAGTTGGAGTCGCTCGGACGGCCGGCCATCGTCAACGTATGGGCATCGTGGTGCATCCCGTGTCGGTCGGAGGCACCTTTGCTCACGGCAGCTCACCTGGCTTATGGCGGCGAGATCGAGTTCATCGGCGTCAACGTGCGGGACAGTCAGGTCCACGCCAAGGGTTTCATCGCTGAGTTTGGGGTGGAGTTCGACAGCTATTTCGACTCGGGACGCTCGATCCCAAACCACTACGCCGGGATCGGTACCCCGATCACCTTCTTCTTCGCTCCCGGCGGGGAGCTCTTGTCGACCCACAACGGCGTGATAGATGACCATGCTCTCGCGCTCGGTATCGACGAGCTCCTCCGGCTTGAGAGCTGAATGGAGTTCACGCTGCTCTGGGCGGCTCTGACCGGCGTCGTTTTCGCTTGGGGAGGGACTCGCCTATGGCCCGAAGGCCTTCCCGATCACGCAACCGACCGAATGGTGGGGGCCGCGGCCGCCGGGTTATTCATCGGGAGGCTGGTCGCCATGACGCTCCAAGGGACCAATCCGCTCATCCACCCTGGGGACATTTTGGTAATACGCGGTGGGGTTCACACGGCTGCTGCGACAGTCGGCGCCTTGGGAACCTACCTATGGACCGTCAAGGGTCAGGTCCGCTTTCTGGATGCCACTACGGCCGCTGCGGTGCTCGGGTTGGCCGGCTGGCATGCCGGGTGTGTGTGGCGGAACATGTGCCTGGGCGCAGCCTCTGATCTGCCATGGACTTGGTCTCTGCCTTTCAGCACCATCACCCGACACCCGGTTGAGATCTATGCCGCCCTCGGGTTGATCGCCGCAGCTTTCATTGTCGCTCGACTTCCGGTCCGCGTCTTTCTAAGGGCGGGTGCCGGGCTCGCTTTGGCTTCGTTTGTCCTCCTTCTTACCGAGCCACTTCGCCTGACCATCCAGGGAGGCCTGGAGGCGTGGTACATCGCCGGGGTCGTGACCGGCATCGTCGTGATGGCTCTTGGTGGACGAGCTGGCAGGTCCGTCCCAATTCAGACGACTTGAAGGTCTGACCCTTGCCCATGAGACTTCGACCATGGCCGCTTTAGCGACTCTCGACCGAACCGGGGTGACGCTGGGGAACAGCAGGGTATTGAGCGATATCACTCTGTCTGTGGAACCCGGAGAAGTCGTTGGCGTGGTCGGTGCCAACGGTTCCGGCAAGACCACACTGCTCCGCCTGATCGCCTCGCTGATCGCCCCCGACCGTGGCTCCGGCACGGTCCTGGGCGCGAGGCTCGGAACCAGCGAGGTATTCAACGTTCGACAGCGCATCGGCCTGATCTCTCACATCCCGGCCACGATTCCCGAGTTGACCCTCGAGGAGAACCTGCTCCACGCAATACGGCTGGCGGGCTATGAAACCACCAAAGTTGCCGACGCTCTTCGAGTTGTGGGGTTGGAGGGTTCGTCTGACCGAAAGGCGTCAGACAGCTCGTTCGGGATGAAACGGCGAACGGAGGTCGCCCGCCTTCTGATCACAAAGCCGAGCATTCTCCTTCTAGACGAGGCCATCTCTGGACTCGACTCAGACGCGCACAAGCTGGTCGATGCACTGATCGACCGAACGGTCGGCTCTGGAGGGGCCGTCATCGTGGTCTCTCACGATCCACTTCAGATGGATAAGGCATCGACCGTGTTCGGCCTCGCGGTGGGCGCCCTCACGGAGATGACATGAGTTTCTGGTCTCAAACCATGGAGATTGCACGAGTCGACATGAGCCTCGAGAGGCGCACTGGCGACGTGCCCCAAATTGTCGTGCCGTTCGCAGTGATCGCCCTCCTGGTCTTCCCCCTGGCACTCGGCGTGGACCTTTCCGGAATCTCCAGGATCGGACCAGCGGTCTTTTGGGCCCTCGGAGTTCTGTTCGGCATGCAGGTAGCGCTGAGGCAAAGCGCATCTGATTCACCGGAACGACGAGACCTGTACGCGTTGCTTGGCGTCGACCCAGCCGCGAAGTTCGCCGGCAGGACGATGTCCGGGGCAGCCCTCACCCTGGGCTTCTTTGCCGCCCTCCTAGTGGCGATGCTGGTGCTCTACAGCCCGCGGCTTCCTCAGGGATGGCTCGCACCAACCCTTCTCAGCGCGATGCTGGTTGCGATCGGTTTGACCGAGCTGGGAACACTGGCCGGTGAGGTGACAGCCGGGTTGAGGAGCCGGACCTCGCTGGCGTCTCTGATAGTCGCCCCGTTGGCAATTCCACTGATCATTGGCGGCTCGCAGACGCTCGAATCGGTAGCTCGTGAGGCAACTATCCTCCCATGGATATTGCTGTTGCTCGCCACTGACCTGGCCCTTGCTGTGGCCGGGGTGGGATTGGCTAGACCGCTCGAGGAGGCATCGAGATGACCCGTGTGAGAGTCCTGTTCGCCACGGCTGGGGCGGCCCTGGCTGTCGGACTCTGGTTCGCTTTCACCGCGCCGACCGATGCCCTTCAGGGAGAGTTCAGCCGAATCATCAACATCCATGTCCCTTCCCTCTGGGTCGCTTTTCTGGCCTTCGGAGTGACAGCTCTTGGATCGATCCTGTGGCTGATCAGAAAGAAGCCAAGATGGGATCGTCTCGCATCTGCATCCGCCGAGATCGGAGTGCTCTTCACTGCCATCGGATTGTTCACAGGGATGGTTTGGGGTCAAGCCGTCTGGGGAAGGGCATGGGATTGGGGTGATGCTCGTCTGGCTACAACCGCCGTCATGTTCTTTGTGTACCTCGGCTACCTGGCCCTACGCAGGGCAACTCCTGATCAGCCAGCAAGGGCGCAACGTTCGGCCGTACTCGGGGCAATTGCCTTCATTCAAGTTCCGCTCGTGTATTTCTCGGTCAACCTGTTCCGAACGCTCCATCAGACCCAATCGATTCGACCTGACGGATCGACCATGCCATCGGAGATGCTCATCGCGATGCTCATCAATGTGATCGCGTTCACCCTGCTCTATGTGGCCCTCATGGCCGCACGAACCGAGATTGCGGTCGCAGAGGAGGCTGCCGTCCCCGTACCGAGCATGGCAGGAGAAGGCATCAGCCCGCCACGGCTCGGCGAGGTCGAGGATGTCTGATCAACTCGTCGTCGCCGGAACGTTTGGGATCTCCTATGCGGCAATCATCGGATACGCCGTCTACCTTCACCTCCGTCGTCGACGGACCAAAGGCTGACCGTGATTCACCGCCGGTTCGTCCTCCTTGGGATCATTGGTGTTGTGGGTTTGGTTCTGGCCCTCACATTGACGGGGCTCGGTGAAAACCTGACCTACTACCTCTACCCAACCGAGGCAGTGGAGCAGAAAGCGAACTTTCCGGATGGCAATCGGTTCCGGCTTGCCGGCCTGGTCGTTTCCGGGTCCCTTGTCGAAGGCGATGCCGACATGACGTTCGAGGTCACCGACGGCGGAGCCACCATTCCCGTTCTCCTGACCAATTCGGCGCCGTCCCTGTTCGATGAGAACGTCCCTGTGCTGCTCGAAGGCGCCTGGTCCGGCCACACTTTCGTCGCCGACGAGGCCCTCATCCGACACGATGAGAACTACGAGATCCCCGAGGAGGGCGGGGCCTACCAGGTCGAGTGATGCTGGCATTCCTAGGCTCGGCAGGGATGGCCGCAGCCTTGATAGGGGCACTCCTTCTGGTGTTCCGCGGGATCCAGGCAGCCCGCGGCAACGATGCCGACCTCGTTCGACCGGCGCGCCTTCTTCTCTCAGGTGCCATCGCCTCGATGGTGGCCTTGGAACTCGCCTTGCTGACCGACGATTTCAGTGTCGCTTACGTCGCCAACCATCATTCGACGACCACACCATTTCCCTTCGACGTGGCAACGGCATGGGCCGCCCTGGAAGGGTCGATCGTCCTCTGGGGCCTCATCCTGGCGGGCTTCACCTGGGCAGCGCTGAGTCGCTATCGCCGGGAGCCCGATTCGCTGGGTGCAGCGGCTCTCGCCGTTATGGGTGCCGTTGCCGTGTTCTTCTTCGGCCTGATGCTGACTGTCGCCAACCCGTTTGAGGTTTGTGTCAACGCCCTCGAGGTCGGCTGCGCCCGATCGAGTCCGTGGCCGTTAGCGAACGTGGTAGCCCCGGCGGAGGGCCCCGGTCCCAACCCCCTCCTCCAGAACCATTTCCTAATGGCGATTCACCCTCCAATCCTCTATCTGGGGTACGTGGGAATGACAGTCCCGTTCGCGTACGCCATCGGTGCCCTTGCGATTGGTGTCCCCGGACCGGAGTGGCTCCGCCGCAGCCATCGCTCGACGCTGGTCGCTTGGTCATTCTTGAGCCTGGGCATCGTTCTCGGGGGATGGTGGGCATACGAGGTTCTCTCATGGGGCGGATACTGGGCCTGGGATCCAGTTGAGAACGCCTCACTCATGCCTTGGCTCCTGGCGACAGCATTCATCCACTCGGCGCTGGTCCAACAAAAGAGGGGGATGCTCCAAGCATGGAACTTCATTCTCGTGATAGGGGTGTTCGCCCTGACCATCCTTGGAACCTTCCTGACCCGATCCGGGACCATCAATTCCGTTCACTCCTTCACTCAGTCGGCCATTGGCCCGGCATTGCTCGGATTCTTGGTTCTCGTGCTGGTTGGCTCGTTCGCACTGTTCTCGATGCGGGCAAGCGTCGTTGCCACATCGCCACGTATCGAGTCGTACGTTTCGCGTGAAGGCACGTTTCTCATCAACAACCTTCTGCTCTCGGTGTACGGGTTCGTCGTGCTGATCGGGACGGTGTACCCCTTGCTTCTCGAAGCCTTCACCGGCACTCAGGTGGGCGTCGGTTCCCCCTTCTTCAATCGGTTGGCCGTTCCCCTCTCCTTTCTCCTCCTGCTCGTCATGGGCATCGGCCCTCTTACGCCTTGGAAGGGCAGCCCGAAGGGTCAGCTGTGGAGGCGGATACGACTTCCCATCGCGGCTGGCCTGTCAGCCGGCGTCCTGACTTCGCTTCTTGTGAGCCCGGTGGGCTGGGTGGTCCTCTCCGTCGCGTTTGGCGTGTACGTTGTCAGCGGTCTCCTCGGATTGCTCTTGTCTCAGGCGCGCTCTCGTGCGGTCAAGACAGGAAACACCCGCTGGATCGAAGTAAGGCAGGTGGTATCCAGGAACCAGGCCTTTTGGGCGGGCCAGGTCAGCCACGTCGGAGTTGTCCTCGTAGTCGTCGGGATTGCATTCGCAGCCAACCTCGGCTCGCATGCCGAGGTCGAATTGGAGCCTGGCGAAACCGTCGACTTTGCCGGTTACACCGTGATCTACGAGTCGCCCTTCCAGGTGAGAGAGCCCAACCGCCTGGTACAGGGGGCGCGTTTGAGCGTGCTTCGAGGTGACCGATTCATCACCACCCTCGAGCCAAGGGCGAATTTCTACGGGTCGGACACCGCCGGAGTCGTGTCGCCGGCTGTGCTAAGTCGGCCTCGGGGCGACCTCTATGTGACCCTGCGAGATATCAACTCCGAGAGAGTCGATCTTGGGTTCAATACCTCGCCTCTGATTTGGATGCTCTGGCTTGGAGGCCTGACTACGGCTGCTGGAGGCTTCTGGTCGGTCGCAATCCGCCGCACGGAACGGATCCGGCGGAAAGAGCGTCAAACACTTGATGTCTGAGCGTCTCCGCAACATCATTCTCATCGCCATCATCGCCACTATGGCGGTGCTTCTCGTAGCGACCGTCTCAACCCGCCCGGCCTCTGAGGACAGGGTCGAGGCGCTCGGATCCCAAATCAAATGCCCGGTGTGCCAGGGCGAATCCATTGCCGACTCTCCCTCCCAGATGGCACAGGACATGATGGATCTAGTCGCCGAGAGGGTCGATCAGGGTTTTTCGGATGAGGCCGTCATCGACGAGCTACTTGCCTCGTACAGCGGGGCCCTACTTCTCGATCCACCGGTCTCAGGCGCCACGCTTGCTCTCTGGCTAGCGCCGATCGTTGCCATCGCCATGGGTGCGACGGTCATCGTCTGGTGGCGTCGGCATCCTGGGGATGAATCGACATCGGGGGCCAAAGGTACGCCTCGCAGGCGGCGCCTCTTCATTGGCACCGTCGTGTTAATTGCAGCCTTCGCAGGAATCGTCGTCGTAGCGGCCAATTCTCTCCAGGAACGGGAAGGAGCGTCGGCGGGCGTCGCCGACCTCGATGACCAGGATCTCTCCGAGGTCAGCAACGAAACATTGGAAGCCGTTATCGCGGCCAACCTCGACCATCCTCAGATCAACGGGATGCGTCTGGCTCTGGCCGGCCGGTACTACGACGCCGGCGACTACAGATCTGCCTTTCCTCACTATCTGGCCGTCGCCGAGGATGGCACTGCGACCGGCGGCGAGGCTGTGACCTCGCTAGTGCGCCTCGGTTGGATGGCCTATGACGGGAACGGAGAGGTGGACACGGCCAACCGGCTTCTGGATCAGGCGCTTGAAATCGAACCCGGTTCCCAGATCGCCCTCTATCTCAAGGCAACAGTCATCTGGTGCGGAGAAGGAGACGCCGCGACAGCCACCACCATTCTCCTCGACCTGCTCTCGGACCCCGACTTGGCCGAGGAATCCCGGACCCAGATCGAAGCGGACCTCACGCGAGCCTCGGGAAACGAGGCATGCGCGTGACGGGGGGTCCACTCCGGTGGGCCGCCTGGGGAGTCGTCGGCGCGACCGTGGTGCTGGCAGTCGTCCTCGCCTCACGCTTCGGCGCCGACCCGGGGCTGGTCAACTCTCCACTCCTGGGGCAGCCTGCGCCTCAATTCGACCTTCCGACTCTGGATGAGTCCGAAACCGTCTCATCCTCCGACCTCGCCGGCGACATCGTGGTGGTCAACTTCTTTGCCTCATGGTGTCTCGAGTGTCGCAGCGAGCACGACGATCTGGTGGCGACGGCCGATGCCTTTGCCGGTCAAGGGGTGACCTTCGTGCAGATCGGCTATAACGAGGATGCAGATCAGTCGCTGGCGTACCTGGCCGAAGTGGGTCGCTCGGATGTGACCCACTACCTGTCTGACGAACGTAGCCGGACTGCCATCGCCTATGGGGTCTTCGGGATACCCGAGACGTTCTTCATAGACGCCTCCGGCGTGGTTGTCGGCAAAATCATTGGCGAAGCAGACGCCCTCATCCTCGGTGCCACGATTGATGCGATACGTCGCGGTGAAACCCCAGGACAGCAGATTACGGGTGAGACCCAGCAGCAGCCAGATTGAATCGTCATCTGGGCTGAATTATCTCCAGCGAGACTTCGCTGAAGCTGGGAGTGTCGATGGCGGCTGAGCCGGTCCCGATCAGAAACACGTCGAAGAAACCCAAGAGGTAGCGGTCGATGATCGGGATTATTCGACCGGCCGGAATCGGCCCCTTTATGCCAAGCCTGTGCGCCACTGGCGACAACAACGGAGTTATGACGAAGTCGCTGTGACTAGCACCGTCTACACCAATCCAGTACGTGACTTCCGCGCTGCGGTCCGATATCCCGCGAAGGATTGCGTCATTCTCGTCTCCTCGCCACATGTCCGACCTCATGAACAAGGCCGGACGGGAGGCCGTGGTGGCCAGGACAGAGTCGGGCAGAGGTTCGACCCAGGCGTCCAAACCCAGGACGGCATCGCACCGCTCGTCTTCGAGACACACCTTCACCGCCGCACCACCACCCGTAGAATGCCCATAGATTCCGACCCGGGTGAGATCGGCAGCGCCAGCCACCACATCGAGCGGGCCTCCCTCACCCCGGTCGAGAGCGTCCAATATCGAGACTATGTCGGCTGCGAACACGTCAACGAGCTGCTCGCTAGCTTCGGCGTACGCCGCCTCCCCGATCTCTTCCTCGTCAGGAAGCGCGGCGGGATCGTATCCAACGACCTCCCCGTCCTCGAACACCGTGGCTATCGCCCCATAGGTGTGATCGGTGGCAATGACGATGTACCCATTGCTGACCAGATTCTCGATCTGGTTCACCGCTATGGCTCGGAACCCGGTCCAACCGTGGCTGTAGATGATGACTGGAAACGTGCCACTGGCCACCGGTGCGGCTCCGAAGGAATGCGATTCCACATAGCGGGTGTGGTTGAAGAACCATCCGGGGAATCCCATGTTGGTCGCAAGGGCCGGACCGACCACTTCCAGGTCCTCGCTCCAGACCCCCGGATCGGCATTCTCGGTGTTAGCCGCCGGGTACCAAATCTGAACGTTGAGTCGGCGCGGACCACCGGGAAACTCCCCGTATATTTCTTCCCGGCTGATTGCCACTACCTCGGTAGTAACGGTTCCGATCTCGACGCTCCCAGTAGGTACCGGAAGCTGGGGAACCGGCAGAGCCAGCGGCAGAACCACAGCAATCCCAAGTGCGGCCGTTCCAAACAGCCCTCGGGCGACTCTTCGTGTCCAATCCAACTTCCGCTCGACGATGATGATGTCGCCGATGGCAAACCCGAGGGCGGCAACATAGAAGGGAATCATTTGCCAGCGAAGACCCTCGATCTGCCAGTGGAGGACAAAAAGGCCGGCAAGGAGCCCGGCGACGATGCCCCTCCGCGTCCTGACACCGAAAAGGGCCGGCCAGGCGACAGCGAACACTTCGCCGTACACCAGAAAGAATTCAAACCTCCGCACTTCGACGGCGACGATAAATGGGTCGGGGGCCTAATGAGTCTGCTGAATAATGCCGTTGGTCAGATCGGCGGCCAGTCGCGCCGCTCGCTAGGACGAGGTTTCGCCACTCCTCGGGCCGGAATGGCGGAGCCGAGGACAGCGCGAGGGGTGATGATCTGGTCGGCGAGATGAGTGACATGCATTGTTCAGCGGGCTCCTAGCTGACGCCACCCCAGCGATTCGGAATCCTCGTTCCCTGGTGGAAGGTGACCTGCCAATCTCCGTTGTCCTTCACCCAGATCGAACTGCGGCGGGCCTCCTGACCCGACTGGCCAATCGACCGATAGGTGACGAGTGCGGTATCGGGAGACAGGGTGCGCACCTCGAAGTCGCGGATTACCACCGCAGCCGAGACCTCTTGGGTCATCATTTCGATCATCATCTTGCGGTTGTAGACCTTGCCGCTGCTCCCGAACTCGATGAAGTCAGGATGAAGAAGCTCTTCGAGATTCTTATCGGAATGACGGGCGTCGGGATCGAGCAAAAGCTGCTCGAGATCCAACAGTTGTTTCTGCCATTTGGCCTTATTGGCCTTCTCTCTGAGTGAATTCGCCATCGGACTGGTCCCCTGTTTTACCTCCCAAGAGCTTACGGGTTTGCGTCAACCAGTCAGGGATATCAGGTTCTCCAAAGAGGCTCTGATGTCTCTCTCGCTTCGGATCCCAGGCCAGGCCTCGACCACAGTGCGATCGTGAGCGATGAGGACCGTCACCGGTTGGTAAGGAATCCCGTACAGAGCGAAGATTTGCGCCCCCTCGTCGAGACCCCACATCACTTGGCCCGACTGGAACAGCTGGTGGGCCCTCGCCCTGGTGGAGTCGCGTTCCTTCCATGCCGGCGCCACGAAGTCGACTTGATCGGCATACTCGGCCGCCAGTTTGTCTACAACGGGCAACTCCCGTTGACAAGTGGGTCACCATTCGGCCCAAAAGACCAGATAGACAGGCTTCTCGCCCTCAGACAAAGTGTACGACCCGCCGTCGCCCAGTTCGAGCGTGAAGTCAGGCGCCACCTCTCGATCTGACGTTGTGGTCGTCTCTGGAGAAGTGGTGGTCGCCTCTGAGGGATCCGACGTTGTGGTGGTCTCTGCCGTGGAAGTCGCTGGCTCAGCCGTCGACGTTGTAGTAACGACTGTCTCGGAAGTGGTGGATGGCTCCCCCACGGCAGAGGGACCACATGCAGCTATTACCACTGCCAGAAGCGAGACGGTCGCGATTCGCCGATGCATGCGGGCAATTTAGAGCATCGCAGCTTCAACAGACATAAATCAGTGGCGCGAGATCGCGGTCACATGCCAGTACACTGGCTGGCCCGTGCCTGATACGACGCTCTATTTCGCATATGCGGCACTTCTCGACCCGGATCGAATCGGAGCCGTAGCTCCGGGCGCCAGGTTCATGTTCACGGCCCATTTCCCTGAAACAAAGCTCGATTTTGTGGAATCGTCTGATGTGGGAGGCCTTCCCACACTCGTTGTCGACTCCGGTCATACGGTCTGGGGGGGAGTGTTCGAGGTTCCTGGATCAGAGGTTCAATCCCTCATCAATGCCGAGGAGGCGGAAGGCCGAGTTTCGGGCTGGTCCGAGAAAGCCGTCGACCGAGCCGGGAACAAACATGACTGCTTGACATTCGTCGCCAAAGGGGCTCCGAATGGCAATCATCGACCAAACTCCGAATACCTCGACTCGATGATTCGCGGGGCCAGACATTGGTCGCTACCCGCGGGCTGGGTGATGGCTCTCGAAGACTTCGGCGAGGACCCTCTCTTCGCATAAAGGAGAAGGCCCAGGATCGCTCCGGGCCCTCTCCGCTCGTTTCTCGAAGTCTATGTTTCGTCCGCAGGGAACAGCCGGTACAACCCGAAGGCAATGACCGCACCCACCAGTGGCGCCAGGAGGTAGACCCACAGGTTCCCGAAAGTGTTGGCTACGGCAGCCGGGCCAAACGAACGGGCCGGGTTGACCGACGCTCCTGAGAATGGAATGCCGGCGATGTGGATCACGACCAGAGTCAAGGCGATCGCCGCTGGGGCGTTGTGGCCGCCGGTCTTCGTGACGGCGAGGATCGTCCATACGAAAATCGCTGTCAGAGCGATCTCGACCAGGATCGCCGTGTTCCGATCTGTGAACGTCGTCATCGTGGTGGCAACTGCATCTTGGCTGGAAGCCGCAAGCACCACCAGCGAAGCGACAGTCGCGCCGGCGAACTGACCGATCCAATATCCGATCGCATCACTGAACGATGTTCTGCCTTCCAGCAGCATCGCCAGCGTGACTGCCGGGTTGAAGTGGGCTCCCGACACATGAGCCACAACCCAGATCGCCGCCAGAAGTCCGAGACCGAATGCCAGGGCAATGGCAATGATCTCAGCGGCGCCGTTAGCGCCTCCGACAGAAAGGATCCCCATGGAGCCGACAAACACGAGGATGAAGGTCCCCATGAATTCAGCCAGGTACTTGTTGATGACCACGGTGGTCTCCTCATCTAGTTGGACGGATGGTTCGACCTGAGTCGATCGGAAAAGGTTTCCGGGGTCAGGCTATTTCGATGCTTCCGAAGTTCCACGGATTTAGGCCGTCTCACGGCGGACAGTCCGAACTTCCTCCACACGACGAACGAGATCGGAGGTCTGACGAGACGCTCTCTCTTCCGCCCAAATCCGCTATCGGAGTGGTGAGGCAAGCGCCCCGTCAAGCAGAAGAGGAGGCCCCCTTCGAAGGGCGCCTCCTCTTCGATCTGCGAGTCCGTCTGTAAGCCGGATTCTGTAATCGACGACCATCCATCTGGGCGCACCGTTGCCGATACGCTCACGCGGCCTACCCGGGACTCAATCGACGGGCCGTCGGGTCCCTGCTTGGCCTTGCTCCGGGTGGGGTTTACCAAGCCGTCACGATCGCTCGCGACGCTGGTGAGCTCTTACCTCACCGTTTCACCCTTGCCTGTGCCCTATTCGGGGCCATCGGCGGTCTCTTCTCTGCTGCACTTTCCGTCGGGTCACCCCGCCTGGAAGTTATCCAGCACCCTGCCCTGTGGAGTCCGGACTTTCCTCGGTCTTTCGACCGCGGCCGTCCGACGGGCTCGCAATGACAATTCTACGACGCGGCGCTCTTTCGTCTACCCGCCAGCCAACCGGTAGTTCCAGAAATGACGGCTGAAAGGAGAAAAAGCCACACCACCGACAGCGTCGCCGCTGGGCTACCTCCGATACGAGCAACTAGAACGATGAGGGTGGCCAGGAGCAGACCGGTCAGAGCACCATGGAACCGGCCCGAATGTCGTGCCATAGTTCCGGCAACCCAGCCTCCAACTACGAACCCGGCGCCGACGCCTATCACCAGACCGATGTCAGGTCCCGATTCAATATCGGCAAGGCTGAGGCCTCCACCGATCAATAGGCCGATGAAGGTCGCCGACAGCCCTCCCGCTCCGAGGCCAAGTCCGACGGCGGTGATGTTGAGAGCCGCAAGCATGGAACAGATCTTTTCACACTTTCCCCAGAAAGCGCCACTCCTTGTCCGTTTCTG
>CAXMPS010000291.1:0-13155 GCA_964194995.1 uncultured Gammaproteobacteria bacterium
TGGCCGACGAGGGGATCACCAGAGGCTGTAATCCTCCGACCAACGACAGCTTCTGCCCGGATAGTCAGGTGACGAGGGGCCAGATGGCGGCGTTCCTGGTCAGAGCATTGGATCTCATCGATCAACTCGATGACCCATTCAGCGACGACGATGACTCGATCTTTGAAGCCGACATCGAGAAACTGGCCGCCGCCGGGATCACCAAAGGGTGTAACCCACCAGTCAATGACCGGTTCTGCCCCGACAGCAAGGTCACCCGAGAGCAGATGGCCGCCTTCTTGGTACGCGCCATCGGCTATGTCGATGACGGAGGCGGCAACCTGTTTATCGACGATGACGACTCCATCTTTGAGAATGACATCGACAAGCTCGGCACCGCCGGCGTCACCAAAGGCTGCAACCCCCCAGTCAACGACATGTACTGTCCCGGCAGTGTGGTAACCAGAGGCCAGATGGCCGCGTTCCTGCATCGGGCACTCGGGTAACAGGTAGCGCATCCGGCAATATGCGCTCCCTGATCCTCTCAGCCGGCGATGCCAAAACACCGCACCATCACAAGCCACCCCGGCCTCGGGTTGGGCCGGAAACACAAGGCGAACAGTGTCATCGGATCGCAGACGTGCTGCGGGTCAGAGACTCCATGGTGATAACACGGCGGATACGAGTCGAGCGGGAAAGGGGAATTCGACGGCGAGCTGGTGGCAGCCGCGTCGGGCGCCGCTCCGACTGGACTCAGCCCCCAGAATCGGAAACGTCCTCGGCCGGTGCCTCCGAGGGCGCTCGGATGCCCAGCGCACCGGCTGCATCGAAGCGAAGCTGTGCCGCGCGGTGTGCGGCTCCTCTTCGTGAGCCCAGTGCCTTGGAGTACACGCCCATCATGCGACGGCCCATCTGATCCACTGTGAAGTGATCCATGAAACGTCGATGAGCATCGGCTGTGAGCTGCGATCGGAGCTCCTCGTCATCGAGGAGCCTGAGCACGCTGTCTGCGAGAGCGCGGTGGTCATCGAGTGGGACCAGGATTACTACTGGGGGAGATCCGGCGACCTCGCGAACACTCGGAATGTCCGCTGCCACGATGGGCACCCGGACCGCCATGGCTTCGATCAGTGTGCCGGGACAACCCTCTGCTCGTGAGGGAAGCACAAACACGTCTGCTGCGGCGAATAGATCAGGCACGTCACTGCGGTATCCAGCGAACACAACATTCGATTCAATCCCCATTGAATCTACGAGGGATTGGAGCGTCTCGGTGGCCGGGCCCTCACGTCCGGCGATGAACAGCATCGCGTCGGGGTATTTGGTGAGGATTGCGGGAAGCGCTGATACGAGCGTGTCGAGACCCTTCACGTGGTAGTGGCGGGCGGCCGCCACGATCAGCGGTACGTCTGGAGCGAGGCCGATCCCCTCTCGCGTCGCCAAACGCCGCTCGAGAGAAGGCTCGCCAAGGAGTCCAGGGTCCCTGCCACGTGGGACTACGTCGATGCTGTCGCGATCGATCAACAGGCGACGACTCATCAACGCGGCGGCATTATCCGACACCGCATGGAAGTGGTCGACCCGTCGTGCCAAGAGAAGATCGGCTAACTGGGCTCCTCGTACTTTCCAACGTCGATACTCCGGGTTCGACAGGTGTTCCGGACCATACGAATCCGTTACGAAGCTCGACACGAGGGGAGTGTCAATGAGAATGGCGGCTGCTCTTCCAACGACGTCGGCTTCGAACAAAGAGGTGTGGATTACGTCGGGCTCAAGCTCGCTGATCAACCGCCGCGCTTTTCTGATCCAGGAGATTCTCCGTTGGGGACCCGCGATTGGGTGAAGAATGGCGCCCGCGGCTTCGAGCGCTTTCGCCAACGGAGCGTGGGGCCTCAGATAGGCAACGTGTAGCTCCACCCCCAGTGCCCGATACTCTTGGGCAAAGGCAACCAGCGATATCTCGGCGCCACCCACGGAGAGACTGTCGATGAAGTAGAGGACCTGGAGATTGGCTACAGAAGGAGCGGTTGAGCGACGGACCTCAGAAGTCATGTCACGGCTTTACAGGCGCGTTGTTGAAGCGTCGAGCCACCTGGCCCATTGTCATGTTGAGGAGCGTGCCGGCCTCACGTTCGCGGGCCGCCGCGCGAAACAGCTGGTCGAGCCCCTCGAGGGCCCGGTCGGGCGCCCTTGCCACGTCATGAGAGTGAAACCAGAGATGGAACAGAGAGCCATGGCGCGCCGCCTGGTCGAGACGGCGAATGATCACCTTTGGCCACAGATGCCGACCGAGCAGACGTGCGATTCGCGAGTCGGGATCGAAGAAGTACGTCTGGGGGACATTGCACAGCTTGCCTTCCATCGACGGATATACCGCGGTGGCTTCCACTGGAATGATCGAATCGCCGAGGTTGAGGAAGGGACGGACCAGCCAGGAGCGTTCCGGGAATCGCGGGGGCGTCGGCCCTCGATAGGCGACGAACCCATGTTCGGTGAGTACCTGCTGATCGCCGATCGAATTACGGGGGTATACGAACGAGCGAAGTTGGACTCCGGACTTGGCGGCGGCTTCTCGGCAAGCGGTGAGCTCTGAGCGGAAGGTATCGGCGTCGCAAGCCGGGTCTCCGATGATCTGGTGCGAGAACGAATGGGAGCCGATCTCCTGGTTCACAGGGCACGCCTTGATCGCTTCGATCAGATCAGGGGCATACCACGAGGATTCTCCGCGTGCCGACGTGGCTGGATCGTCGGCAAACCAGTCCCCGGAGAACCACGGGTACGGAGCACGCAGGACTTCCGGGTGGTGCAGCCCGTTGACCGGGGAGCATCCATCGAGGAACAGGTGGCCTACGACAGCCCAGGTTGCCGCGATCTCATGTTGCTCCATTAAGTCGAGGAGCGCCGCGACTGACCGCCGTTCGTCGGCAAAGCGAGAGTCGGGAGCCGCTCCATCACCGTGGTGCACTCTTCCCCAAGCCATCTCGACGTCGATGGAGATAACGAAGAGACCAGTATTGCGCTGGATATTCAAGACCTTGGATCCCAGGACAGTCGTTCGATTCGTCGGCACCACCATGATGTTGCGACCGCTGCCGCGTACCCCGGACCGGTGTCGAGATCCTGGACAAGAAGCCGGACATCAAGATGGGGACCGGGAGCTGTGATCGATATCGGGGAAACGCCTGACACATCGATCCGGTCAAGCCCGGTGGCGATACCGGCGCCTGTCGCCTTGGCCAACGCCTCTTTGCGTGCCCAGAGTTGCATTACGGCAGGGCGCGGGTCGGTTTCGAGTTTGGTCACCCACGCACGCTCTCTGCTCGACAGCGCCGCTTCCACGACCAAGTCCGTCCCAATCGGAACGGCGTGGGATTGGACGTCGATTCCCACGGGCGAGAAACGAGCGAGTCCGATAAGAACCTGTTCGTCATCGTGGCTCAAGTTGAAGCTGAGCGTGGTCCGTCGGAAAACCCCCTTGAGATGGGGTCTTCCGTCCCGAGAGTTCACAAAGCGAATCGACTGCGGATCGCTGTCGAGGTATGAGCCGAGCACGTGGCGCAGAGTCCCGTGGGCAACAACGTAGCGGTTCCGGTCACGCTCGAACCGGAACGACGCGGCACGATTGTGTTCGGTTGGGTCGAGAAGGCTCGAAAGCAACTCGAACGTACTCGCAGTCTGGGTGACCGACGTCTGCCAAACGTGCACCTCACCGACACGAAGCTGCGGTGTTCTGCAGATCAATGATGGTGTGACGGTGAGCGTTGTCACGAGCGCACCTCATCGATGACTATCTCGGGGTCGGCCTTGTCGAGGTAATCCTGTAAATACCCCGCCACCTCAGTCACGTATGGAGGGTCTGTCAGGTTGAGGTGAACGGCGGCAACCTCGACCACACTGAAGCCACCTATGGACACCCGGCCCCACGTGTCCTGGTGGATCTGGCTCTGCTCGTTCGATGCGATCATGGCAACACGGCCTGGATAGTCGACGGGGGAGTAGGCACGATTCGCCCTTGCGTGCATTGGGTAGAAGTAGAGGTTCCTCAGACCCAGGGTGTCCGGTAGTGGCCGGCCCCTGCTCAGGCAGTAGCGGATCAGGCCACGCTTAGCCATCCTGGTGGCGCGTTTGCTGGCTCCTCGAACAAGATAGCTGACTCTCTCCGCGGGGCTCATGGATTCCATGAGCACACGGTGACGACCGGGATCGGCATCCCGGCCGGTCGGGTTTGCCTGGGTGTCGATCATGGCGACGAGTGCGACCGTCTCTCCCGATTGGATGAGCTGTTGAGCCATCTCGAAAGCGATCTTGCCCCCGAACGAAAGTCCGCCGAGGAGGTACGGCCCACTGGCTTGGACCGAGCGCACCTCCTCCAGGTAGTTGGCCGCGAGTTCCTCGACCTGGCGGTATGGGCCAGGGCGCGTCTCGAAGCCTCTCGCCTGGAGACCGTAGACAGGCCGGTTGTCGCCTAAGTGGACGGCGAGATCACGGACGAAGAAGACGCCCCCTCCGCCTCCGTGCATGCAGAAGAACGGTGTTCCCTCCCCTCCAACGAAGACAGGTATTAGTGAGTCCTGGGTTACTTCCCACGCGCCAGACCGGATCACGTCGGCCAGGGCAGCGATCGTGGGGGCCTGAAGGAGAGTCGTCGAGGGCACATCGATTCGCAGCCTCTTCCCGATGAGGGCGAAGGCGTGGAGGCCCTGGATCGAAGTGCCCCCTAACTCGAAAAAGTCTTCGGTGACCCCGATCTCATGGATGGCCAGCACCTCCGACCAGATCGCGGCCAGGTCGGCTTCGAGATCATCACGCGCCGGCACAGTTTCGGCACGTTCCATATCCGGGTCGGGGAGGGAGCGCCTGTCGACCTTACCGAGTGATGTCAGCGGCAACGCGTCGACGAGCACAGTCGTCGTCGGGATCATCGCCGCAGGCAGGAGCTCGCCTAACGAGGCACGGAAGTGCGGTGGGAGTTCTGTTTCGCCATCCTCGAGGACGGCGTATGCGACGAGACGTTCTCCAACGTCAGCTCGCGACACCCCAACTACGGCAATCTCCTTGAAGCGGCCGACTCGGTGCATTGCCCGCTCTACCTCTCTCGGCTCGATGGTGAGGCCGCCGATCTTCAATCGGTCGTCGACCCTTCCCATGAACTCAAGCCGTCCGTCCTCTCGGAATCTGCCGAGGTCGCCCGTCCGGTATGTGCGGTGTCCGCTGGCAGCCAACCCAAACTTCAGGCTTGTTAACTCCGGATCGCGCCAGTAACCGAGCGCCAGGTATTCGCCTTCGACCTCGATCTGTCCGATCGAGCCGGTAGAGACCTCCTGGCCGGATTCATCGATGAGCCGAACCACCTTGTCTTCGAGTGGGAAACCCACCGTGAGGATGTCCTCAACGACGTCCGACCCGACATCGAGGTAGTCCACCGCAACCACTGACGTCTCGACCGACGACAGCCGGGGAGCAAGCACCGTCTCAGGGCCGAAGTGGCGCCTGTACAAATCGACGTCTCTGCGGAACGTGGGTTCGCCCGGGAGGATCAGCACACGTACCCCCGGGTAGGTCTCGCGATCCTCGGCGAAGGCGAGGAAGCGGCGGAAGATTGTGGGCACCACGTGAAGCACCGTGATCTGCTGGTCGTTGAGCCATCGGCCCAAATTGTGGAGGCCATGCATCTTCAGGTCGTACGGGCACACGGTTCCACCATTCAGCAGCGGACCGAAAATTCCTGATGTGGCCGCACCGGTTGCCGGTCCGAACAGGAGGGACGCCCGATCGTCCCGTCCCATCCCGAAAACCGTCCGCTGCACCTCACCCTTGTGGAGGAGGTTGCGGTGGCTGTGGAGTACTCCCTTGGGTGCCCCGGTCGAGCCGGATGTGTACAACAAATAGGCAGGGTCTGCAATCGCCGTGCCACTGTCGAAGTCGGTGTCAGACATGGCGGCGTCGTCCCGCCCGATCACGACCACTGCTCCAGCTTCACCAGCCAGCCGGCGGGCCACCGCCACGTGCTCCGGTGCAGTCGCAATGAGTCGCACCCCTGCGTTCTCCACTATGTACTCGAGACGAATTGGGGGATCGGAAGGGTCGAGTGGCGTATACAGATGTCCCGCCTTGAGTGCACCGAGCATCCCGGTGATGGCGGCCGCCGGGTGTCGTGCGAGCAGTCCAACGACGTCGTCCGAGCCTTCCATGTGCTGCCGGATCAAACGGCCGAGCCGGTTTGCATCCGCGTTGAGCTTCCCGTAGGTGATCGTTGCTCCGGCCGGACTACAAAAGGCAACAGCTTCAGGGGCGGTGGCCACGACCTTTTCAAAGCGATGCCCGACCGAGAGGTCGAAATCGCTCTCCAGCCACGCAGGCTCAGAAGTAGCTTCGGCCCAGCCCAAGATGTGATGGTGTGTCGTCTTCATAGGTCTCCGCCGTCGGACACATCGGCCAGATATACGACTTTGTCATAGCCGAGCATCGAAAAGATCCTGTTGTGGGCGCAGAGCACCCGCAACGGGCCACCCGACGCGCTGATGTGCTGGTGAACAGTGTTGGGCGGTATGTACAGAATGTCACCTGCATTTACCTCGTGGCGACTTGGCGTGGTTGCGATCCGGGCGTAATACCGATCAGCGATCTCAGCCTCGACTTCCCAGTGAAGGCTATAGCCAGAACCTTCGAGCACATAAACGATTTCATCGGCCATGTGCCAGTGTCGAGCGGAGGCCGCGCCAGACTCGATCCTCTGCTCGTAAAGGTCGATCGAGAACAGACGCAGATCATCGGTGTCACTGGAAGCGATCACCCGAACTGACCCATCCCGAGTCTCAGACCAGGGGGTTTCCTCTTGTTTCACGATTTTGGACCTCGTGCCCACCCCCGGAGTCCACAGCCTGCTCCAGTCCTCTCTAGTGCCGTAGTTGGGGGTTTCGTCCCACTCCGCACGCTGGCCCTGTTGGATCAGACCGAGGTACATCCACAAGGATTTGGCCTTGATCACCATCAGAAGCGCGGGCTGGTCTGAGTCGTTGAAGTGGCGGTGGACGCAATCGGAGTGGACCACGATGAGATCGCCCTGCTTCCAGTCGTACCGCATCCCGTCGTGGATTTCGTGTCCCACACCCTCCAACACGTAGAAGGCGGCTTCGTTTTGGTGACCGTGGCCAACGTTCGAACCGTGGGCAGGAAGCTGGTTGAAGTGCACCTGCAGGGTCTGGGTCAAGAACGGCTCATCACCAGGGCCGACGCGCCACCCAACTGAATTGTCGTTTCGCACCGTGGAGCGACCGACATGTCCATTGTCAACGACCACATCGGGCCCGCGTACTCGGGGTGAGGTTCGTTGCCGGCGCCACAACGTCTTCAAGCCGTAGTTGTCGGAGACGATCCCGCGCAGGAACACCCGTCCATCCGCCATGGTTCCACTCCCCTGTTGCCAAGCGGTCGGTGTAACCCTACTCTAGATATCAACACGGAGAGTGGTGAGGACCCACGCAGTGAGCACGAGCCAGGACTATCGGCTCACTTCCGAGAACGAGCGGGGGGCTGGCGGGGATGTCTCGACCGATCATCGCACTCTTGCTCACCGTGTCACTCGCAGCCGCAGCCTGCAGCGACGCGAACGAGGAGTCGTCTCCCGAAGATGGCGAGCAGACAACCGTATCACTCGATGAGCTCTTCGATGATCTCGAGGGTTTGACTGGCGACGAGCGGCGGGCACGGTTGCTCCAGTTGGCTCTCGAGGAAGACTCCGACATCACCCTGTACACGTCGTTGTCTGTCGATGACTCCGGTCCGCTCGTTGATGCATTCGAGGACCAATACGACATTGGCACCGACCTCTATCGGGCTTCGGCGTCAACGGTGGCACAGCGCCTCCTTTTGGAGGCAGACGCCGGCTTTGCGGGTGCGGACGTCGTGATGGTGAACGGCACCGAGATGACCGTGCTCGACGCCGAAGGCCTGCTTGCCCCGTTTCCGTCCCCGGTGACCGACGATCTGATGCCCTCGGTGGTTTTCGAAAATTGGGTCGGGGTTTATGTCCAGGTGTTCGCCGCCGCTTGGAACACCAATTTCGTCGACACCTCCGATGCTCCCGAGACTTGGGAGGAGGTTCTGACCGACTACCCGGGAACACTGGGCATGGAGCTAGGTGATTTCGACTGGTTTGCCACTCTCATCAAGGATTACTTCACCACCGAGAGAGGCATGTCGGAGGACGAGGCCGTTGCGCTATTTAGTGAAGCCGCCAAGGGCGCCCTGGTTGTCGACGGCCACACGCTGATGGCCGAAATGCTTGCCGGTGGCACGTTCGACGTAGCGAGCTCTCCCTATCAACACCGGATCCAAAGGTTGAATGGGGACGGTGCCCCCGTCGCATGGGAACCGGCCGTTGAACCGTTGATCGCTCGGCCCAATGGAGTCGCCATCCACCGGGATACCGACTCTCCGGCTACTGCTCTTCTCCTGGTCGAGTGGATCCTGACCGACGCCCAGCAAATGTTTGCTATGGATTTCGGTAGAACTCCGACGAACAGGCTGGTCGAAGGTGGGATCCCAGAGGGCTACGAAGTGCTCACCGTTGATCTCGTCGCCTTGCTCGAGGAGCGCGAGAAGTGGGAGGGCCTGTATGAGTCGGTTGTGACGCAATCTGGTCAGGCTGTGGGCGGCGATTGACGCGATGACTCTTTGCGATCCTGGGACGGACGAGACACACCGATGACGAAGCCTCGGGTGCGCGCCGGAGGTCGACCTTGAGCACACGGTTGGGCGAGACGGAGCAGACATTCGCTGTCGTCTCGCGCCGAACCCGGCTACGCCCGACGAGCAAAGTGGTCGTGCTCACCGGTGTGGTGATGATCTTCGCCTTTCTCACCCTGGTACCGCTGGGATTTCTGCTGTGGCAAACCTTTACCGAGGGTGGAGCGCTTACGTTCGATGCCGTGGCCAGGGCGTACTCAGCTGATGCCCTCGGTGGAATGGCGGTGAGCTCGGTCACGTTCGCCGTTGGCACCGCTGTGTTGGCAGTACCGTTGGGGACGGTCCTGGCATATCTGACGATGCGAACCGACATGCCGTTCAAGGGGCCACTGTTCGTAGCGGCACTCACCCCGCTCGTAATTCCGGGCATCCTCCACACGATTGCCTGGATATTCTTGACGAGTCCACGGATAGGTCCGCTCAGCCAGCTGCTTGCCATGCTCCCGGGAAGTCCAACGATCGACATCTTCTCGATCTGGGGAATGATCTGGGTGGAGGGCCTACACCTCACCCCGCTGGTCTTTCTCCTCATGGCCGCGGCATTCCGATCGATGGATCCGTCGCTCGAAGAGGTTGCTCTCGCCTCCGGGGCTTCGCTTCCCAGGGTGTTCACCAGGATCACCTTGCCTCTGGTGAAGCCGGCTTTGTTCGCATCGATCCTGATCACCGGCATCCGCGCACTCGAAGCCTTCGAAGTCCCAGCGCTTCTAGGGATTCCCCGCGGGATCTGGGTCTTCACCTCCCGGATCTGGCGAGCCCTGGAGAGAGTTCCATCAGACTTCGGTCTTGCCGGCGCTTTCGCAATCTCATTGCTGGTGATCACGTCGGTCCTCGTTTTTCTGTATGCCCGGCTGGGAAAACGGTCCCAGCGGTATCAGACAGTGACCGGTAAGGGATTTCGCCCCCGAGTCGTCTCACTGGGCCGCTGGAAAGGACCGGCTGTAATTTTTGCGATCAGCTACGTCACCGTCGCTGTCGTCCTTCCACTCCTGAACCTGCTCTACATCTCAACGCAACGTTTCTACGCACAGCCTTCGCTTGAGACCATTGCCAATGCCACCTTCGACAACTACCGATACACATTTACTCACCCCCAGGTGTTGCGTGCCTTTCGCAACTCGATGTTGCTTGGGATCGGAGCAGCAACGGCCCTGGTGCTCTTGACCGCTGTGGCGTCGTGGCTCGTCGTGCGCTCGCGAGCCCGCGGGCGGTCGGCTGTCGACCACCTCGCTTCGATCCCGCTTGTGATTCCCGGACTCGTCGTCGGCGTAGCCCTCCTTGTCGTCTATCTGCGGGTGCCCGTCCCGATCTATGGAACGCTCTGGATCCTCTTCATCGCCTACCTCACCCGTTACCTCCCGTATGGAATGCGATACTCGTCGTCATCGATGTACCAAGTGGGATCGGAGCTCGAGGAGTCTGCCTACGTCAGCGGCGCCAGCTGGTGGTACACCTTTCGCCGCGTACACCTGCCACTCCTGGTGCCGGGATTGGTCGCCGGTTGGATCTACATCGTGATCGTCTCGGTCCGCGAATTGTCGAGCTCGATCCTGCTGTATTCGCCGGGTAACGAAGTGTTGTCGGTGCTTATCTGGGAGCAGTGGGAGAACGGTCAGTTCACCGAGCTGGCGGCTCTGGGAGTCGTCATGGTGGCAATACTGATGGTGCTCGTGGCCGTCGTCAGACGGTTGGGAGCACGCATCGGGATCAGGGAGATCGCATGACTGGGTCGACGGCCCGGACCGTGGTCGAGGCGGAATCAACGACTGGTGACGGCACCGCGGTCGTGGTGGAGAGCCTGGTCAAAACGTTCGAGGACGGTGGCTCAAGTAGCAGGAAGCAATTCACGGCTGTCGACGGAGTGTCGTTCATTGTCGAGCGTGGCACGATGTTCACCTTGCTAGGCCCATCGGGATGTGGGAAGACGACGACCTTGCGCTGCATCGCCGGGCTGGAAACGCCAGACCAGGGAACAATCATCGTCGACGGTCGGACCTTCACCTCGACGACCAATGGCATCAACCTGCCGGTCAATCAACGTGGGCTCGGCATGGTGTTTCAGTCGTACGCGATTTGGCCACATCTTGACGTCTATCAGAACGTTGCCTTTCCGATCAAGGCTCTCCCCCGCAAGCGCAGGCCATCCAGTCGGGAGACCCGTGCTCGTATCGAGCGTGTTCTCGATGTAGTCCAACTGAGTGATTTGGAGAATCGGCCTGCGACCGACCTTTCTGGGGGACAGCAGCAGCGCCTGGCGCTGGCGCGGGCCCTCGTCATGGAGCCCCCGCTTCTCCTCCTCGACGAGCCGCTGTCCAACCTCGACGCGAAGCTCAGAGAAGAAATGCGCTTCGAGCTGAAGCGGCTCCAACGCGAACTGGGCATTACCACTGTGTATGTGACGCACGATCAGATCGAGGCGCTCTCAATGTCCAAGAAAATCGCGGTCATGAACGGAGGGAAAATTGAGCAGATCGGCCGTCCCCGGGAGATCTACGACAAACCAGCTTCTCGGTTCGTTGCGGGATTTATCGGCATCTCTAACCTCTTCGCGGGCGTCGTCTCGACGGCGGGTCCAGACAACGCTCGAGTTGTCGAGACAGATCTGGGCACGCTGCGAGTGCGCGTTTTCGCGGACATGCCCAGAGGCACCCAGGTGCTGGCCGTGGTTCGCCCCGAGCAGATAGAGCTCGACACGGTGTCCGACGGCGAGACCGAGTGGGTCGGCAGCGTGCGGGCCCGGGCCTTCGTCGGAGATGCGGTCGAGCACATGGTTCGCATGCGCAACGGAGCGGATGTCAGGGTCAAGTCATCCCCGACGGTTTCGATCCCTCCGGGGACCAAAGTGCAGCTCCGTTTCGCAGAGGAGGACTGCACTGTCGTGCCCGGCGCCTAATGGAGCTACCCATCAGGTTCTTGGTCTCGCCCTTGCCCAGAACACATCGGTTCGATAGCGGACTTCCACCGCTTCCGGATCGCCAGGACTCGCATGCTCATCGAAGACCTTGGCAACTGCCCCCTCGACGCTGGAGCGATCGTCCTGAGAGATCTTGCTCATGTAGCTCATCGACATCACCAGCGCCAGTAGCGAGGTCCGGTCGACGACATGGGACTGGCGAAACTTCGCTTCGTGGAGCGGACCAAATGGTCCATCCGGCGTGAAGACGTTTCGCCACCCACTGCCTCGGTAGGTGGGAGAGCCCTTGCGGTAATGGGCGAAGATTTCTTCTAGGTCCAGCTGTAACGGAGTCGATAGGTCTCGGACATTCCAGATGAGGCCAAGTCGACCGCCAGGACGGAGAACCCGCGCGATCTCTTCAAGTGCCTCGATTCCGGCGAACCAGTGGAACGCCTGGGCGATAGTTACGGCATCCACCGAATCGTCGGGGAGGGGCACCGACGCGCCGTGCCCATCGAGGACAACGATTGTTGGGAGATTCCGAGCCAGCTCGTTGCGCATAGACGGCTCGGGCTCGACTGCCACGACGGGTCCCACCATGGGCACCAGCTCCTTGGTAAACTTACCGGTCCCTGCTGCCAGGTCGAGAACCGTGTCGTCAGAACCGACCCCGAGTTTGTGGATCAAGTGCTCGACGGCAGGTCGTGAATAGTCGGGACGTCCTTGTTCATATGCGGCTGCGTCGTAGCTCACTTGGCTCATGACCACTCCTCGGGGGACAACCGATCGCGAAGTTCCCGCCTTCGGATCGGAAAGCTAAGCAGTGAGAGTCGACCCAACGTGATCTTGTCGACAAGAAACTTCTCCCCGCTCCACCGACCAACGCGTCGTAGGCCGAACCGTGTGTCGCGTGCGGTAGTGATTTGCGGGTCGAGCCAAACTCATATCCCGCAATATAGGCGGCCCTCCTGCACAGGCCACGTAGCGCATATGTGCTGCGGCGGATCGCCGCAGATTCAGCTTCCCACGAACACCACACGAGCGAACACGCCTCGCAAGTAGAGGACTATGAGCAGCGAAACGCAGAACTGCTTAACCAGCTCCGACAAGCTGGTCACGAACCGTTTGTGAGAACCTATCAAATGGGTCGCGAGGTCCAGGTGGAACCTCGATCTGGGTATTCATCCTTCGCTGTGCTCGTTGCGGCGCCAAGCGCCCCCCTCCGTCGTGGGGCCCGCCGTGGAAGCGGGCACCGCCGTCGGTCGGCACCGCAGGCGTCACCAAAGGCTGCAACCCGCCGTCAACGATATGTACTGTCCCAGCGTTGTCGTCACCCGCGGCCAAATGGCCGCGTTCCTGCATCGGGCATTCGGATAACAGCTAGCGCATATCCGGCTGGGAGGGATGATGTTGGCTGTATGGCCCGCACCCTGTCAGGCGGTGAGACACCGGTGAGCTGATCAAGCCAACTGGTTGGTTCCCGTTCCCCGTGGCAGTGGTGGATGCCATCCTGTTTGCCCTAAGCGAGGGAA
>CAXMPS010000292.1:0-11060 GCA_964194995.1 uncultured Gammaproteobacteria bacterium
AGGAGTCGAGTACCCCGGCGTTGTGGCCATGGCCATGGGTCACTACGACCCGGAATCCGGATTCGACCAACCAACCATTGTGTCGACCGTCGTCCACGAGGCAGCCCACCAGTGGTTCTACGGGACCGTCGGCAACGACCAGCTCGACGAGCCCTGGCTTGATGAGGCCATGGCGCAGTACGCGACGTGGGTGTACTGGCGGGAGACTCAGGGCGAGGGAGGCGACGAAGGATTCAGGGCGCATCTCGACTCCCGTTGGGCTCGTGTGGAATACGCCGACATCGCGATCGGCCTGCCGGCTGAAGCCTACGAAGGCACCGAGTATGGGGCGATCGTGTACGGGCGAGGCCCGCTCTTCGTCGATGATTTGGCCAAGATCGTCGGTCAGGAGACATTCGACGAGTTCCTTGCCGAATACGCCAGGACCTTCAAGTACGGGATCGCATCGACCCAGGATTATCAGGCCCTTGTCGAGAGCCATTGTGGGTGCGATTTGACCGGGGAGTTCGCGGCGGCGGTCTACCCGCGCTGAGCAGATTGTCCTGATGGCGATTACGACGCGGGAGCAGCTTCGTCCCTGAAACGAATGTGCTCGATAGCAAGCGAGATCACGAGGATCCCGGTGACAATTGCAGCGAAGACTTGCGCGTCGAGCGGTCTGGCGAGCCAGACCAGGGCGATCAGGATGAGTGCAGCAACGAGTCGTTCGGTCGGAATTCGCCTAATTGCTCGATAGGCCGATGCAACTACCGAGAGCAGGACGAGAGCCACACCTACGGCCATAGCGAATCGACCTTCGGGAGAAATAGGATCGGTGGGATGCGCCACGACGTCCTCTAGTGCCAACGCGTAGAACACGATTCCGACAACCAGCGGATAGTGGAGGACGGAGTAGGCATCGCGAGCGAATCTGCCCCGTTCCTGACCGGTGAGCTGGGTGAGATGAGCCTCCATGCGTAGCGCAGCTCGGTCAAAGTAGGACCACCAGAGCGCAGCGATCCCCACAAAGGCAATTATCAAAGCCGTGATGTGGGATATGTCTCGCGCTGCCCCCGACGCAGCCAGACCAAGCCCGACCACAGACTCGCCCAGGGCAATGATGATGAAAAGACCGTTTCTCTCTGCGAAGTGTTTGGGGTCCATCGCCCAAGGCCCTTTGCCGGCATTGACCGCGCCCACAATGTCGAGAATTGCTCCTCCGGCCCAGAGTACGCCCAGCCAGGGAGTGGGGAGAAAGCCACCGACGAGTATCAGGACCGACGCAGCCCCTGCCAGAGGGAAAAAGGTATAGAACGCGGCCCGCTGTTCCGGATGGGATTTGGATGCCACCCAGTAGAGACCTGAGGCAAGCGATCGAACCGCGAAATAGGTGACAGCGAACCAGCGTGAGCTGTCACCGAAGGCCTCCGGTACACCAAGGGCCATCAAGAGAGTCATGCCCATTGCACCGAGGATGAAGAGTCGGGTCGAGGTGGATGATGTCCCCGTCCAGTTGGTGGTCCAGGTATACATCGACCAGGTCCACCACAAGAGCCAGAGCAAGAACGCGCCCTGCGCCAGCCCCGCTGCGGTGGGCTGATGATGGATGAACCCGACCACCTGGGTGATCGCAAAGACGTAGACCAGGTCGAAGAACAGTTCGAGGGTGGAGGCGTTGCGCTCTGTTCCCCCTTTTACGGTGTCGAGCCGAATCTCGTCGGTCATTGGGTGAGAAGCCAGTGGGCCACTAGTTCGACTAACCCGCTTGACGTTTCCGGTAGGCGGCAACCGCCTCCCGGGTCGAGCATGTCGAGGAGCAGTGCAGCCTCGAGCGGTTGCGCGAGGTGTCGACGTAGACGTCGTTGCACGTCGTCGAGTTGCAAACTCCGAAGCGGTCGACCCCGTGGTCGACGATCACGCTGGCGAGTCCCATCGCGGTGGTCGCGCCCAGCCATTGAAGCATCGACGAGCCAATGGGCTCGAAGTGGAGGTGGGGGGTGCCGCTGTGGACACTCACGCGAGGTTCCGCGCCATGTTCGCTCAGAATTGCGTTGACTCGGTCGGCTGCGGTGGCGTCATCAGGGGATGCGATGACTTCCCTGAGCGAGTCTCGAAGGGCACGGACGCGGCCCAGATTTCGAACCACCGGAGGCCGGGCCACACCTTTCCACATTTCCGAGTAGTCGTCCAGAAATGCTTTCAGGTCGTCGGTGGAAGTGATGGTGTCGCCTTCGAGCTGCTTGGTGTTCACCAGTCCGATAGCCAGTGTCACGGGGGCGTCTAGGTAATGAGAGAAATCCATTTGGCGTGTTACATCCTATGTGCTATTGTAATAAGCATAAGAGCAAAGAATCCTTACGTCAAAGACGAGGGCCCGTCGGCCGCTTGCGGCGATCGGTTCTCGGTCACCTAGGAGGTGCGTTGTGCTGCATGTTCATTGCGATCGTCTCGGAAAAGAAGTTCTGATCTGGCCCGGCTCCGTACAAGGCATCCAAAACACCGAGCAGGGCATGGTCGTCACCTATCGGTGTGCATGTGGTGACACGGCCCAGATGGTCACGGGCAAGAACGCACGCGCCGAGCTCAGCGCACACGTCGCCGCGTAGAGTCGCCTCTGGCTTCTCGTCGCAGTGTCTCGACCGAGCGGTCCGGGTCGTAGATTCGGACCAGACTGGTCAAGTCGCCCGTGATCTCGGCCGCCGATCGGGTCATCGTCAGAGTGACCTCTGGCGGCAGGTCGAGAGCCTTCGGAGGACCTGTCTCGGAATGAAGGCCTAGGAGTTCCAGTTTTCGCGTTGGGTGGTCGTTGTCCATCCCCAACACGGCCAAACCTCGGACTTCTTCGGTCGTGTTAGCCCACTCGTCCGCGTCGAGGACGGCGTGGTAATTATCGGGAGATTCGACCATGAACAAGGCCAGCATCAGCTCTTCCCGGGTTTCTGGAACTGTCTCGACATCCAAGCGTCGACGGACCGTCTCCCTTGCCTCGTTCGGGGCCGATCTCGCCAGAGACCATGCGGCCACACCGCGAATCATGGACGAGGGATGTTCCAGATGCTCCTTGATCGGGTTCCAGGCAGCGTCCTCGCCCGAGTTGCCGGCGGCGACGAGGATGTTTCGCCGTAGATAGCGACCATCCCGAATCGGCACGTACCACCAGGAGAATCGATCGATGAGTCCGTCGTCGGAGAGTGCCAGTAGATCGGCGAAAGGCAGGTCAAGCGGTTGAGGTTGCGAGATTTTCAGTGCCCGTTTGCCCGGTGGGCAGGCGGTGAGGCATTCGTCGCAGCCGTAGATCCGCCGGCCGAGGTGTGGTCGGATCCAGTGGGGAATCGAGCCACGAGTCTGAAGCCATGTGGAAAGGCAGCGTCTCGCGTCTAGGCCCCGATCGCTGAGAGCATTGGTCGGGCAGGCTGGGTAGCAGGCAACACATGTTCCGCAGTCGCGGACCATGGGCGTGCTTGGGTCCAGGGGAGCGTCGGTCACCACCGAACCCAGCAGCATCCACGGGCCATGACCAGGAGTGAGCACCATGGTGCTCTTACCCGACCAGCCGACGCCGGCCCGGACCGCGGCAGCCCGGTCGACCAGTCGGTTGTCATCGATCAGGATCTCAGCGCGAAACCCGTTTCTCTGGAGATCCTCGGCCAACGCACTGGTGATACGGGTCAGCTCTAGATAGTGGTCTGAAGTGGCGAACCGTCCCACCACCGCTCCGGTGTCGGCAGGAGCCGCCCCTCCTTCGAGGTAGTCCCACCCCACCACGAGGATTCGCTTCGCCCAGGGGAACGACCTTCTGATATCGGTGGCCGATTCAGGATCGTCATATGTGAAATGGAGCGGCCCGGCTCGGCCTGTCAATTTGTGCTCGCGCAGCGTGAGCAGTTCCGGTTCGAACAGGTCGACGCCTGCGACGCCCGCGGATGCAGCGCCCAGTTCTGTGGCGCGGTCAAACAGTCGAGCGGTCAACACGTTGGCCATCCTCCAAGTGTGCCATCTGGGCGACCACAACCGCCCGTCATTCCAGACCGCTACTCAGTCGCCAAGCACACCCGGATCGGCGGGGACGTCGACTCCATGCTCCTGAAGGTCGGCCAAGGGAACGATCTCTAGTGCTCGTTCGTGGGTCGAAGCCAGAACCACAGGGGCACCGGCCCCGGCATGATGAGCCCGTAGCCAGTTGGCAGCGGTGACGCACCAGCGATCACCAGGATTCAGGCCGGGAAAGTGGTACATCGGCATGGGCGTGATCAGATCGTTGCCTATGCCGCGCTGGTGATCGAGGAACTCCGCTGTGACCACCGCGCACACTGTGTGGCTCCCCAGGTCCTCGGGGCCGGTCCGACAGTCGCCGTCGCGGTAGAACCCGGTGAGCGGGTCGGCACCACAGGGCTCTAGCTCTGTGCCGAGGACGTTCCGGTCGGCCATCGAGGGCAGTATGGCGGGTTGCTCGGGGTGCCGCCGTCTCAAGCATTGAAACCTGGGACCTTCGGTTGCACCACCCCAAACCGGCTGCAATTGAAAGGAAGCCCGACGGCGCGAACCGTTTGCAGCCTGTCGCCGTATAGGTAAGTGTTCTCCCGGCGAGCAGAAAGGCTGATGACCGTGAGCCCGGCACTCAGTATCCGTAGCCGCCGCTGTCGTCGAGTTTGGCCGGTTCGGTCGTTGTTTCGAGCACGTTGCCGTCGGGGTCGACGACAAACCACACCCCGTTGACGTCTTGACCTTTTGTATCACCCGGGTTGGCGTCAGCCGAGTAGGTGTAGAGAGGCCGGCCGCTCACCGTCAGCTGCTCAGTTCCGTCGTCTCTCGTGCTTGTCCCGAAGGTCGAGGCTTCGAGACCGGTATTGATGGCGGTGTCACCCGGAATTGGCGGCCAGATGCTGGCACATCCGTCGGTGCAAACACTCTCGCCGTTGCCGTCCTCGGTGAACACGTACATGGTGAATCCGCTTGGATCAACGAGGACCGTTCCGAGATCCGTCTCTGCCGTGGAAACGCCTCCGGTGACTTCAGGGCTTTCCTGACTGGTCGTTTCAGTAGATCCCGCCCCACATGCGGCAATGGTCATCAGTCCCGCCATTACGAGGGCGGTTGTCCGGATCTTCAAGGTGGCTCCCTTCTTGATTCCATGCCCGGCAATACGACTCAAAGACTGCCATGGTTCGCGATCTGGCAGAATCATTCCATGGACCGTGAGGTGCTGGAGCGCTTCCGGATCGGGGATGAGGCGGCCGTGAAGGCCATCTACGACCGTTTCGGTGGCCCGGTGTTCGCCCTGTCGATGAACATTCTGGGCGATCACGGGCTCGCAGCCGACGCCACCCAACAGACTTTCTTCAAGGCCTGGCGAGCCGCGTCGACCTACGACCCGGAGCGAAGCATCGGACCCTGGATCTATGCGATCGCTCGGCGAACTGCAATCGATATTCACCGCAGCCGGGCTCGTATCACACCCAGCGAGGACCTCGATGTGGTAATGCTCCCTCCTGGTCTGGAGACGGCCTGGGAGGTGTTCGAGGTTAGGTCCGCTGTGGATCAATTGCCGGATGACGAGCGAATTGTGGTGCGGATGAGTCACTTCGAAGACTTGACACATGTTGAGATCGCCGAGCGTCTCGGGGTCCCGGTCGGGACTGTCAAGTCGAGATCACATCGGGCGCACCAGCGATTGATCGGGCTGCTTCGACATGTGGAGGAGACATGAGTGTGTGCCTGTCAGGCCGGCGCGGCGGTATCGAGGGAGGTATCGGATGAATCCGGAAGACCCTCGGATCGAGTATCTGGCATCCGGATCCGGGGACCCGGCCGGCGAGACAGATCACCTCGACCTCATCCGCGGCCTGCTCGATCAGGAGTCAATCTGGGCCGAGCCGCCGCCCGAGGTCGTGGATGCTTTGATGGCCTCGATTGGCGGGGGCGAACCACCGCAGGTCCCTGCGGCCAAACCTCGGAGAAGGGTCAACTGGACGGCCATCGCGGCGGTTCTGGGTTTGACTGCCGTCCTTGTTGCGATGCTGTTGGGTCCGCTGTCAGGGACTCCGCAGCCTGTTCCTGAAGCCATCGTTGCCTTGACCGGAACGGAACTGGCGCCGACATTGGAGGGACGCGCAGCGGTCCGATCCACCGGGTCCGGGTGGTGGATCCGACTCGAGGTGACTGGGTTGCCGCCGGCACCCGAGGGCAGCTACTACCAGGGATGGGTTGGCGATCAGTCCGATGCAGTCAGCATCGGTACCTTCCACATGCGAGACGGGGAAGACCCGGTGGTCCTCTGGTCTGGGGTCAGCCTGATTGACTATCCCTCTCTATTCGTGACCCTCCAGGAAGAGGGTAAAGGCACCCAGCCATCTGATCGCGTGGTGCTTTCGGGAGCCATAGAGGGCCTCGACCAAGGCTGACATCTTCGGGAACTTGGAGTCGCTACTCGGTCCGTAGGGCTGCCGCGGGCGCGATTTGTGAGGCACGGGAGGCCGGCCCGATCGCGGATAGGAGCGCAGCTACGGTCGGAACGATGAGGATCAGCGCCAGAGCGGCCCATGGCCAAGCAAAGTCGAAGTCGCCCCCGCCGAACGTGTCGGAGTTGACCAGCACCTGGTAGGCCGTGATCAGACCCAGGCCGACCCCAATGGCGACACCCTGGCCGGCGAGGAACATCGCCTCGATCAGAAAGGCCCGTCGCACCACGCTCCGCTGCACACCCAGGGCCCTGAGCACACCAATCTGGCGACGGCGCTCGTGGACCGCCCGAATCAGCACCACTCCGAGCCCTTCTACCCCGATGATCAGACCCAAGGAGAGGAAGCCCTCAAACAGCCGAATGATGGCAACGGTCTCTCCCGCCTCTTCCGCAACCCGGGCATCAAACGTCGATGCGTCGGCTCCGAATTCCAACAACCGCGTCGATGTCATCGAGCCCGGAGAGACAGTTGAGGAGCGTGGTCTTCCCGTTGCCCGAAGGTCCCATGACCGTCACAAGCTCGCCGACTTCAATTTCGAGGTCGATTCCGCGCAACGCATCTACTTGTACCGTTCCGGTGCGATACGTCTTGGTAACGGCTCGCGCTGACAGGAGGTTCATCTAGCTCGTCCTTTCTTGTCCTGATTGGAAAGTTATGGGCAGCAGAGGTGGGTGCCTATCGGGGATGACCCCCGAGGAACCCTCAGTCACTCGGGGCTCGCTGGTTGAGGCAGCGATCGTTGTGGCCCGGGCTCGCATATCCCGGCTACGGTCCAGCTCCCAATGCCCTTCCTCACCCACAGTGCCGGTGGTTAGGTGAACTCATGACGGCTCGATTGCAACGTCGACTCGGCCTATATGCAGTGTTCACCGTGTCCATCGGAGCCATGATCGGATCGGGAATCTTCGTCCTGCCCGGCCTTGCCTTCAAGGTTGGCGGGCCCAGCATGATCATCGCCTACGCGTTGGCAGGAGTGATCGTGTTCCCCGCTGCGCTTGCCCAATCGGAGATGGCAACCGCCATGCCTCGAGCCGGCGGCGCCTACCTGTATATCGATCTTGCGATGGGCCCACTCATGGGCACCATCGCCGGGATCGGTGTGTGGTTGTCTCTTGTGTTCAAGTCGGCGTTCGCTCTCGTCGGACTGGGCATCTACCTCGGTTACTTCACCGATTTGGATCCGATGATGGTGGGAGTCGCCGTGGGAGCAGGGCTGCTGATTCTCAATCTCATTGGTATCAAGGAGTCCGGCAATGTTCAGGCTCTCCTGGTGACACTGGTCTTCATTGTTCTTTTCATCTTCATAGGAGGCGGAGCGACCTTCGTGGAGAGTGACTTTTATCACCCCTTCCTCGCGACCGACGTTGGTGGTCTTTTCAAGACCGCAGCTCTGGTCTTCGTCTCGTATGCAGGGGTTACCAACGTGGCCAGCATCGCAGAGGAGGTGTCGAACCCGGCGCGGACCCTGCCCGTCGCGATCATCAGTTCGCTTCTGGTGATGATGTTCGTGTACCCGGCCGTCACCTATGTGATGGTTGGGGTTACGCCGCCGGAAATCCTTTCCGGTGATCTGACACCAATGGTGACGGCGAGCGCTCAGATCTTCTCGGAGTGGATGGTGAATCTGGTAGCCGTCATTGGAGTGTTCGCCCTCGCTTCGATGGCAAACGCCGGCTTGCTGGCGTCGTCTCGATACCCGTTTGCGATGGCGCGTCGTCGTCTCGCTCCATCGGTTTTCTCCCATGTCGGGGCGCGCTCCGGTACACCTACATGGTCTGTGATTCTCACCGGCATGCTGCTGATCGGTCTCGTGGCATATCTCCCGGTGTTCGACCTGGCGAAACTGGCATCCGCTTTTCTCCTGCTCGTCCTGGCGATGATCTGCCTGGCCCAGCTTGCCTTCCGCAGCTCGAAACTGTGGTGGTATCGACCCAAATTCCACGCCCCTGGATACCCCGTGGTGCCCATTCTTGGCGTGATCGCTTGTCTGGCACTGATCACTCAACTCGGAACTCAGGCTCTTGTCGGGGCCGGGGCGATAATCGTGGGTGGGCTTGTCTGGTATCAGGTATACGGGCGATCTCGGGCGATCAAGGAGAGTGCTTTTAGGGAGAGCGTTCGACAGCAGGGGATGTCCCGGCTTCTTGGTCTGATCGAGGAGGCGTTGAACGACGACTCACGGCGGGTCGCCGTGGTCTCCAAAAGGGAGCGCAGCGCGACTCCTCTCCTTCGCATCGGTCGTCCGTTGGCTGGCTCGGATCGTGAGTCAGAACTGGTCAGGCTTCTCCAGACGGGTGAAGGCTTGGAGGAGAAGATCCTCGAGTATGAGCCCGACCTGGTCATCGGCGCCCCCACGGCGATCGACGGTCGCCATGACGAGCTACCCGATGACCGAGACGCGGTGCTGTTCACGGGTGGCGAATTGGGGGAGATCGGTCGGATTGCCGTTCTTGGCTCTGGCGGACCGTTTGACGTGCTGAAGATCTGCCTGGCGGCAAAACTGGCCCAGGCGGAAGAGGCATCGATTCGTTTCGTCCATGTGCTCGACCCGGCCGTTTCGCGGGCCCAGGTACGTTCCATTGAGCAGTTCCATGCCGACGTCGGCAAGCTGTGCGGGGTCCCCACGGAGTCAATGGTGATTGAGTCGGAGGACCTGCTCGTTGCCCTGACCTCTGCCGTGGGGGACGCCGATCTGGCAATCATCGGGGCACCCCGAGGAAGACATTTCTTCACCGACCTGATTGATCGGATCGTCAATGGAATTGCACCACCGGTCTTGCTGGTCCGGGTAGCGGCGAAGGACCAGCCTCCTACGTTTCGGAGTTTCTTTGATCGGGTCGTGGCCAGTCGGCTGACGCGCAGCGACGCGACTCACGACGCCTAGCCGTCTCTTCCACCCTGGTCGCCCGCCGGTACATCCCCCGGAGGTCGGTTTCCGTTGTCGCCAGGTACAGAGCTGCTCTGCCCCGTGATTCCGCGGGCGAGCTCGGATACTCCTCGGTCGAAGTCCTGCCCGGTGAGTTCTGTGCCAGCGATCCACGTCAGCATCTCGGCCACCTTGGACCTGACTTCCATACCGTTGTCCCCGCCCAGATCCATCTGCTCGAGTCGCTCGGCGGCCGATTGAAGAGCAGCGGCCGCCGCAGTCACGGCTTCGTCTTCGCCACCCGACGTGTCCAGGGCTTCGGCTGCATGGGCAAGGGCCTCCGCCGACCGCCCATGGTTTACGAGGGCGCCCGCCTCCAGAAGGCGCTCTCCCAATCCGCCTGCCCCCAATCCGACATTCTCCAGCGCCCGGTCGATTCCGTATAGGGAATCTCCCGGCGCTGCATCGTTCGATGCAAATGCCACGCCGGTCATCCCGACCAGAAGGAGAACAGCTGCCAGAGCGGTCCCAAATCTGGGCGAGGATGCGAGCCAGCCCTTACGGTGATGGGCCGAAACACTGGATGGCCCAGCCGCGCCAGCCGACCTCGTTGACTCGAGACGTGTGATCTCCGCTGCTTCTGCGGCATAGCGCTGTGTGTCTGCCTCGCTGGGTTCGTGAGAAGCACTCGCTTTCACCATCTCTAGAAGCGGGGCAAGATCAGCCAGCTCCCGGCTGTCGGGGTTGCCGCCAGTTAGAAGCCGCTCGATATCGTGGTCGGAGAACCTGGTCTTCATTTCACTCTCGTAATCGTCAAAACGGTTCATTTGGATACGCCTTCCACGTCGAGCATCCGACGGAGGGCGAGCAACCCCCTGCGTTGCAGGGCCTTTACCGCACCAATGCGCTTGCCCATCACGTTGGCGGTCTCTTCGACGGTGAGGTTGGCGATTACCCGAAGAGATAGCACGTCGCCCTGCTCGTCGGTGAGAAGACCAAAGGCCCTGCGTATCTCCTCGGTGACCAGCTGATCAACGGCCTCACCCTCGGCGTCGCCACCGACGGGGTCGACTAGAGCGTCCAGGGAGGTGACCTCAGCTCGGCGGCCGGCGGCTCGGCGTGCATCGATCAGCCGTCGGTGGGCGATCACGAAAACCCACGAGCGAAACGATGCTTCGGATCCTTCGAACGTCTGGACATTCCGGGCGACCTGGAGGAAGGTCCCCCCGGCGAGATCCTCAGGCTCCGGGGCTCCCCGCCTCGCCAGATATCCGGTGATCGGGCCCGCTAGGTCTCGATAGAGACGGGTCCAAGCCCACTCGGCTCCTTCCTTGGCCGCTCGAAGGACGTTCTCGAAGCTGTCATCCGGGGACATACGAAGGTGTTCCGTCGTGGACTTCGGAATCTATCGAGGCGGCCAGCATCGACCAGAGTCGTAATTTGGAAGCCGAGCTTTCCTGGGGATTGGAGATGAGTCGTGTCACTTGAGGTCGATCTCCATTATCGGGTGTCCCGCAGATCTCCTAAACGAGATGCGGCTAACTCATTAACCCCGCGTACCCCAAAGGACCTCTCTGGCGATAACGAGGTTGAACTGTGGAACAGGACTTGATTCGGAAACGAAAGGGATAAAGAGTGCAGAATCTGAAACGGAAGGGAATCGTCGTAGTGGCCCTCATCGGGCTTCTCGCGATGTCTGGAGTGGCTTATGCGGCTCCGACCGAGGGAGATTCGCCGGAGGACACCTCGTTCAG